>JBEKWK010000515.1:0-2780 GCA_049513175.1 FCB group bacterium | reverse complement strand
TTTGCTCTCTTTGCTGGTTTTACCTATTGCAGGTTTTGGTATGATGGTGCAGATGACATCAAGCAACACTTTAATCCAAACTCTGACTGATGATGACAAAAGAGGAAGAGTCATGAGCATTTATACGATGGCTTTTATGGGTACTGTTCCCTTTGGGAATTTGTTGTCAGGCTCATTAGCAGGAATAATAGGTGTGCCTTATACAGTATTGATTGGGGGAGTTTGTTGTATATTAGGTGCAGTTTATTTTGGTATGAAATTACCGGTAATAACAAAGTATTCTAGACCTGTATTTATTGAGAAAAAAATTATTCCTATTGATGTTAATTAGTTTATTTTAGAATATACCGCTCTGAATAAAAATACAAAACCCCTTCAATCCTCCAAAATGCAAAGATTCTTTTTTTCAATTTCCTCTCTCTATTCTCTTTCTTCTTTCTTCTTTCTTCTTTCTTCTTTCTTCTTTCTTCTTTCTTCTATAACCCCCTGCGTTGCTCAATTGAATTAAACCATTAACTTCATTTCGGAAGGTTGGGAATGCAAATCCTTATTGAACAATATATATTTTGTGTTAATAAAAATTCATTAAAAAAAATATTTTCATACAACGATTTCATTCAACAAACCTATTAATTCCTGCTTTCCAAATGGCTTCGATAGATAATGTGTGCAGCCTCCTGTAATGAATTCTTCCCTATCACCGGTCATTGCGAATGCAGTTAGAGCAACAATAGGTGTTTCTTTATACGATGCTAATTTCCTTATTTCTTTTACAGCATCGAGACCATTCATGCCACTACCGAGATTAATGTCCATAAGTATTACAGAATATTTGTTCCTTTTTGTTTTTTCTATAGCATCTATTGCGTTTTTTACTACCTCCAAATTATATAAATTGCCAATCATCTTTTGCACGAAAGCTATGCTAGTATTATCATCTTCGACTAAGAGTACATCAGATAGTTTACTTGCCGGTTTTTCTAATTGTTGTGGTATGGCAGAGGATTCCAATTCCTTAATAATTTTCTTATCAGATTTATCAAGTTTTGTTTTCATTGGTAATTTTACAGTGAAGGTTGAACCTTCATTCAATTTGCTCTTAACACTAATTGCGCCGTCAAGAAGAGTAACGAATTTCTTACTCAATGTTAACCCTAAGCCGGTACCCTCAAAGCTTCTACCGATACCTTCGCTTACCTGTCGAAATTCTTCAAAAATACTATCAATGTAATCTTCTGGTATGCCGAGACCGGTATCTGCAACATCAATAACGACATATTCATCATCACCAATAAATTCCTTCCCAACAATAACCTTAACTTCACCCTTTAAAGTATATTTGATTGCATTATTTATAAGATTATTCAGGATACTTTGTAATACTCTTCTATCAGATAATATATTTGTAAATTCAAGTTTTGACTCGAAATTAAGTTCCAAACCCTTTTGTATAGCTACAGTTTTATAAGTATTAATCGTTTCTAAAATTTCCTCTATTAAATCTATTTCTTCCAGATATAATTTTGTCTCACCGGATTCGATTCGGGACAAATCCAGGATGAGATTAAGGGTTTCCATCAATCTCTTTCCACTGGAATTCAAAAGTCCGGATACTTCTTTAATTTCTTCCAAATCATCAATTTCAAGCAGATACTGTGAAAATCCGAGAATACCTACCATAGGAGTACGTAATTCGTGGCTCATATTAGCAAGGAAGCTCGATTTTAGTCTGTTTAGTTCTTCTGCCCGTTCTTTGGATTCGATTAATTCATTTTCAGTTTTTTTCCGTTCTGATATATCTTTGCAATAGCCAAGAAAAGTATTATCGTCAAGTTTAACAGCATCCAAAAGCATATAAAAATGTGTGCCATCCTTTTTTTTGCATAACAATTCAGCGTTAGCATAATTATTTTTCTGTAAATCCATAAATGACTTTATCCCATCGTTTAGACCTTCAGGTGTTAGTAAGTCGGCTATATTCATTGTCATAATTTCATCATAACTATATTGGGTCATATCACAAGCGGCTTTATTAGCATCAATATATTTACCTTCCTTATTTACAATGAAAATCCCATCGGGTGCATTTTCTATATATGAACGGAATTTTGCTTCACTTAACCTAAGTTCATCCCTGGTTTTTCTTCGCCTGATTGAAATGCCAATGCTGGAACTGATACCTTCAAAAAATTCTATCAGGTCAGGTGTAAATTTATTTTTTTTCTTGTCATTGATTTGTAATAAACCAGCTATTTCATTATCAAATTTCAGAGGGATTAATGCTACGGATTCGTATCCATTATCTAAACAGTTAGTCCTGGTTATACTATTAATTACTTTATGTTGTGGATTACTAAAATAATCTGAGATGTTATTCGACCAAAAGCTCCCTCCCTGTGTATAGAATGAAAATGAAGGGTCGAATTTACCGCAGACTATATTTCCGCACATACATTCAAAAATAGGTTTACCATTTTCATCGTATTTTATTTCACCTATCTCTGTTCGTGAGCATAAATATTTTTCAGAATTAAGAAAAGATTCAGATAAACCATCTGTCAATAAATAAGGATAATCTTCACCTTCTTTATACCTGATTCCTACGGCATCGTAATTATCATAATTTTTAATTAGATTCAAAATATCATTTATTATAACATTAAGATTATTTGTACGGTTCAAGGTATCAAGAATATTTGCGGTCAATTCACGGTTTCTTTCTATGGCTTTTGACTTTGTAATATCTGTAAAAGTGATTAAAATTATACTTCTATTTTCAA
>JBEKWK010000514.1:0-2787 GCA_049513175.1 FCB group bacterium | reverse complement strand
ACCGATAGTGTTTATGTAATCTATCCGCCCGAACCCGCAAATGGTTATCCGGGAGATTCAGTAGTTCAAACAGCATTTATCCGAATGAAAGATTTTAATGTTAAATGGGTAATAGGAATCGCTAAACCTCTTGGTCCTTTTACAATATTTTTAGATTATAATGTAAGCAAGTTTAATATTTTTACTTTTGGTTTGGACTTTAAGTTTTAATTTAGTTTTCAGGATGTTTAATTATTTTAATTGTAAATCTAAAATCTAAATTTTATATATATTCGATTGTATATTTATACTAGAGATTATTATGACATTGATTATTGATGGTAAAGTTATATCTGCACAAATAAAAGCAGAGCTTAAAGAAAAAACGGATAAATTAATTTCGCAAAAAGGAATAAGACCCGGGCTTGCAGTACTTTTAGTAGGTGATAATCCTGCTTCGGTTTCTTATGTAGCATCAAAAGAAAAAGCCTGCCAGGCTTTAGGATTTAAATCAGTAGTTAAACGTGTTCCTGCCGAAACAAGGGAAGAAGAAGTATTAAATACTGTTCATGAATGGAATATTGACCCAACTATTCATGGAATCCTTGTGCAAATGCCATTGCCTCAGCATATTGACGAATCTAAAGTTATTTTGTCTGTTTTGCCTAACAAAGATGTGGACGGATTTCATCCTGAAAATTTTGGAAGATTGGTTATAGGTCTTCCGGGATTTGTTTCCTGTACTCCTGCAGGAATTATGGAGTTATTAATAAGATATAATATTCAGACTTCAGGTAAACATGTCGTTGTTCTCGGAAGAAGTAATATTGTTGGCAAACCGATAGCTAATTTATTGTATCAGAAGAATCCTCATGCAAATGCCATTGTTACAATTTGCCATACCGGTGCAGATGATATAACATACTATACAAAACAGGCGGATATATTAATTGCGGCAATGGGAGTGCCATTATTGATTAAAAAAGAACATGTAAAGGAAGGTTCGGTTATCATAGATGTCGGTATAAACAGGGTTGAAGATAAAAGCAAGGAAAAGGGATATAAATTGGTTGGGGATGTTGACTATGAATCGGTATTTGATAAAGTATCTGCAATAACACCTGTGCCTGGTGGTGTTGGGCTTATGACTATTGCCATGTTGCTTTCTAATACATATAAATCTGCCGCTGAGATTAATTTAAAGTAAATAGTTCATAAAGTTTATAAAGTTTTAAAGTTCATAAAGTGTAAATACTTTCATACTTTATCTAAAATTTAAAATGTAAGATAATTGAAAAATACAAATAGAATTAAATATATTTTTGAAGATAATGATATAATAATATTGTCAAAATCGGCAGGGTTATTAACTCTGCCAGACCGATACGATAAGTCTGAAATCTGTTTAATTAATATTTTGAAATCCCGGTATGGTGATGTTTTTACAGTGCATCGTCTCGATAGGGAAACAAGCGGGGTGATGGTTTTTGCAAAAAATGCAGAATCGCATAAAAATTTAAATGAACAATTCCAGGAAAGGACAGTTAAAAAACTATACCATGCTGTTGTAGCCGGTATTGTAACAAAAGATGATATGGAAATTGATATTCCTCTAATGACTGACCCATCAAATAAAGCAATTGTAAAACCTTCGGCACGGGGAAAGGAATCATTAACAAAGCTGAAAGTATTAGAAAGATTTCGTATAGGTACTCTTGTAGAATTAGAGTTAATTACCGGAAGACATCACCAGATAAGAGTGCATTGCAAGGCAATTGGACATCCATTACTTGTAGATGAATTATATGGTTCTGCATCAGAATTTCTTGTATCGTCCATTAAAAGGAAATATAACATTAAGAAAAATGAGCAGGAAAAACCGATTATATCCCGTGTAACCATGCATTCTTATTCTCTCGCTTTTAAGCATCCCTGCAATTCAGATTCTATACAAAATGGAGCTATGATAAGTTTCATTGCCGAATATCCCAAAGATTTTTCAGCACTGGTTCAGGTTTTAAGAAAATATTCTAAATTACCGGATTATTATCTTAAATCTAATAATTTATATTAAACATAAATTATTGACAAAATCAAAGAACTTTACAATAATAAAATTCAACAAATAGATAACATTTTAATATCAAAATCATTTATTTAGGTATTCGTTAACAAATAGTAATCAATTATTCCCTATTTAGTTTAAAAGGAAATATAATTAATATAAAAGAAAATTAGTAACAAATTATTCTATGATTTTAGGATTGCTTTCTGCTGTATATAGCAACAATTTTTGTAATTTTGAAATCCTAAATTTGTAAATGAATATAAAATTTAAAAATATATAATAATTCAAGGAAACAATAATGAACAAATTCTTCTTATCTACTATAATAATTACAATTTTATTATCAACTGGAATTTTAACTGCACAATATGATGCCAGAAGATTGCCGGATTATTTAGATGCTCAGAAAGCGAATGAACCGAGAAGTTTATCAAGAAAAATGAAAGTATTTTATCATGATTATTCTCCTGAAGCCATGAAGAAAAAGACCGGTTCAAATACTTTATTAACTGATAACGGTGTAAAAATTATAAATGTAACTATGGGTAACAACAACCAGTCAGAAACTTGGATTACAATCAATCCTACTAATCCTTTGAATATTGTTGCCGGTGCTAATGATTACAGATATTACGATGCCAACACAGGCTACCGAATGGGAGCTTACTATTCATTTGACGGTGGCAAAACCTGGGGAGAATCAGCTACACCCGATGTTAATAATGCCCCTCTTGTCATTC
>JBEKWK010000513.1:0-2795 GCA_049513175.1 FCB group bacterium | reverse complement strand
CTGTATTATATAATCCTTTTTTATGGAATTTGTTGAATGTGAAATATGTGATTGCAAAAGGTTTGATTGCCGAAGGTCTCCAGCCTGTGTTTCAATCAAAGGAAATGGATAATGAAGACCAGCAGGAAGAACAAGGTAAACCACCAAAGAGAGTTCTTGTTGCTGAAAATCCAAACATGCTTCCCCGTACTTTCTTTGTAAAAGGAGCAAAAAAGGAATCTCAAATTGATATTCTAAATCATCTCAAAAACGGAGATTTTAAACCCCGCGAGCTTGCTTTTATCGAAACGGATTTGCCGGTAAAATTAGATACTGTCAGTCCCGGTGATACTGCCTATGTGGTTTCTCATAAAGATGAATATATTAAAATAGAAGCAAATGCAAAAGGGAACAATTTATTGTTCATCAGTGAGATTTATTATCCTGCCAGTTGGTTTGCATTTATAGATAATAAGGAGACACCGATTTATAAAACGGATTTTGCATTCCGTTCTATTATTGTCCCTCCGGGAAAACATGAAATAGAATTAAAATTTATTTCTAAAGGATTTGAAAAAGGTAAAAGTATAAGTCTGGTTTCAAATATTATTGTTCTGATTGCATTTGCCGGTGGAATTTTCCTTGAAATTAAAGGGAGGAAAAAACGTTCCAATAAATCAGAAGCATAATAATTAACTAATAAAATTGTAAATGACTGACGAAGGATTATATAATTGGTGCATAGATAAGCTTACAGAGAATAGATTTCTGAAATTCCCTGAAGAGATATTTATTAGTCTTAGCGGCAAGCAGGCACAGATGCTTGAACAGAGATTTGGTGACTCGTATCTTATGTATCTTCCCGAAAAAGAAGTAAAATTTTTTGAATGGTTAAAAAAAGTTGATTTTGATGTTTGGCAAGATTTATGGGGAAGTGATGAATTAAATAATGAGCCTTATCTTGTGAGTATGACATTTCTTCCTTTAATTTTGGAGGAATCACGGGGTTTTCCTATTTGTGATTTGCTTAAAAATGATAATTATTATTTTACAGAATCACATATTGTTGATGAAGAATCGAAGGTAATGATAGACTCTGTTAAAGAGCGTGTCCTTGCAAAGGAACCTCTCACAGTTGCTCAGCTTCTTGCTTTAGAAATTTCTTTTGGACCTATTGACATTTGGAGGTTTGCTTATCATCATCAAATTTCTCTTGATTCGGCTAAAAATGCCGTAAAAGTGCTTGTTGATGATGGTGTCTTGATTCACATTAAAGATGCTGAGACTCTGGCAAGGTTTATTAATATATAAATTATTTTTACTATATTAATTGTTATAAACTTTAAATTATCATGAAACTATATTGAAGGATTCAATGTCATCTTATAATATATTCGAAGGAAATTGTTTAGAAAATATTATAAATATTAAAGAAAAAGTAGATTTAACTTTTTTAGACCCACCGTTTAATCAAGACAAGGATTATAAATACCATAACGATAATCTTACTGATGAACAATATTGGGGTATGATGAAGGAAGTATGCGCTGAAGTTCATCGAATTACCTCAATCGGTGGTTCAATATATTTCATGCAAAGAGAAAAAAATACTGAAAATGTTTTAAAGTGTCTTAGGGAAACTGGATGGTCTCTTCAAAATTTAATAATATGGAAGAAGAAGACATCTGCAGTTCCATGTTCAAATAAATTTGGTAAGCATTATCAGATAATAGCATATGCCACAAACGGTAAAAAAGCAGGGATATTTAATAAATTGAAAATCACACCTCCCTTACCACCTAATTATAAAAACGGATATGATAATGGAGTGTATGTTACAGATGTTTGGGATGATATTCGTGAACTAACATCTGGTTACTTTGCTGGTGATGAAGCTTTAAGAACTACCTCCGGTGAGCGATTTCACAAACAACAGTCACCAATATCCTTATTACTTCGCATAATTTTATCATCTACAAAAATTGACGATATAGTATTTGACCCATTTGCAGGAACAGGAACTACTTTAGTGGTTGCACATCAATTAAACAGAAATGCTATTGGAATTGAAATAGACCCTGAGAATCTAAAATGTATAAAAGATAGATTAGTAAATCCACGTGAATCTGATAAAATCATGAAATATTATAAAGATTATATAAACACTGAAAATCTATCAAATATTTGGGATGTTCAAAATTCTATTACTATAAATAAATCAGTTGAAGAACTATTTTCGTTGTGATTATGTATTCAATATTTCATTTTTTTTATTCGCTATACCTTAAGAAAGAAATTTTTACAAATATTCAAAAGCTCGAAAATTTCCCTTTCGATAATAATTTATTATCCTGCAAAAATATTGGCATTTTTCCAGACCTTGCTATAAAAGTTAATAAAGATTCAAAATTTTTTACAGGTGGTGAACTGATTGAACTTAAGGATAGTGTATCTTATTCTATATCTTCATTTAACTCAACTATTCCTACCCGAAAAAAAGAAATAATGAAAATAATTAGTAGTGAATCAAGTAGTATAAAAAAACAAATGGTTGAGGCAGGTGATGATGTTTTTTCTCTTCCAATTAGGAATGTATATTACCTGGTAAGAGGGAAGAAAAAAGGTAATACCAAAGTTTGTTTGGTAAATGGAAGCTTTTTTGAAACTATTAGTGTTGAGAATTTAATAAGTGAATCCTTCTCCCAAGTTCTGGAAGATAGACTTAAACAAAGCAATATTGAATTAAATCCTGAAACTAAAGATATTTTACATACTATATTTTCAAACCAGGAAAATTTTGCAAAGGTCAGAACTAT
>JBEKWK010000512.1:0-2798 GCA_049513175.1 FCB group bacterium | reverse complement strand
TTATCTAAAGCCAAACCACGTGAAAAATCATCACCTGAACCACCTATAAATGTTGAATATATGAGAGCTGAACCCGATGGATTCATTTTTGTAACGAAGCAATCATAAGCACCTCCGGCATAAGATCTTTGAAACGCATTACTCGTTATAGGGTAATTTTTGGAGGCGGTTTGTCCGGTTATGTAAATATTCCCGCTTCTATCCAATGCAATGCCATAGCCGCAATCCGTAGTATCCCCTCCAATAAAAGTAGTAAATGAAATAGCAGTTCCGTTTGCATTCAATTTCGTAATAAAACAGTCATAATCGCCGCCACCATATGTCGTCTGAAAAGCACCTGCCGTAACCGGATATTTTAATGAACCTGTATATCCCGTCAAGTATGCATTACCGCCTGAATCAGCTACTATAGCGTGTCCTTCATCTTCATCATCATCACCAATGTATGTAGAATAAATCAATGGGTCAATTATTAAAGCTACATCTTTATTATAATTTTCAGCATTAATTTTTACAAGATTTTTACCTGATATTTCGAGCTTGCAATTAATTTTCTGTTTCATACCATTTATGACTTGAAATGCATAAATATTGTTTAACTCAATTTCGTGTTCACCTGCTTTAAGAGATAATTCTCCATCATTATTTATGCTCATTTCATCCTGCCCGGTGCAAAGCAATTTGATTTGTGATATATCGGCTCCGGTATTTACTATAATATCGAATCTTAAACGGTTATTGTCAAAATAATAGTGCCAGTCAATTCCATTATAAATATTTTTCACAACGATTTCTTTATAAAGCGGTACAAAAGATGACCATTTTGAAGAGTCATTGCCGATGAAATAATTATAATAGCTTTCTTGTTTATATTTGGGGTCGTAGATAAATTTATCATCTTGCCCGATAAATTCCATTTTCAAAATATTCCTATTAATAATTTCTTCTTTAGGATTATCATTAAAATCATATTTTGAATTATTTTCAAGCAGATTATAACCAATTCCAATTCTTTCTAAAACAGATTTATTATCTATTCTCTCCTTATTATATATATCACAGACTATTCCTTTAGCCGTAATCCAGCAATACATACCTTTCAGCTTTGCAAGATATTTGACCTCCGCATCCCACTGCCCTTTATTCTCTATAAAGACAGGAGATAGGCTTTTATACTCATTTACACACTCCTGCCCACCCATTGCAGTAAGCAAAGGCAAAGCAATAAGAGTAGTAGAAATATATAAAAGTATAAATAATTTCATAAATATTATGATTAACTAAATAATTATTTAGTGCAATGTAGAATATAGGGAAGAATTATTGTAAGGTATCTAAAATCCATTTTAGGGGCAGTATTTCGCTTAATTATAAATATGGGAATTATACTACAACTGCTCTATTTCTTGCTCCAACTGCTGGAGGGAGAACATTTCGGCATATCTGCCTTCGTTACGCAATAGCTCTTCATGTGTGCCGGATTCGGTTACGACTCCATCTTCGAGAGCAATTATTTTGTCTGCATTTTTTACAGTGGAAATACGGTGTGAGATTAATATCGTAGTGCGGTTTCTCATAAATATATTAAGATTATTTAATATTTTATCCTCGGTATGGGCATCCACTGCGGAAAGAGCATCATCGAGAATTAGTATTTTGGGATTTTTTAGAACTGCACGGGCAATTGCAAGTCTTTGCTTCTGCCCTCCTGATAGAGTAATTCCACGCTCACCAAGAACTGAATCATATTTTTCGGGAAAAGTATCTATTTCTATATCGAATTGAGCAATTTTCGCTGCTTCTTCTATTTCCTCAAATGTGGCATCAGGTTTTCCGAAGCGTATGTTTTCAGCTATGCTCATTGAGAAAAGAAACGGCTCCTGTGTTACTATTCCAATGCTATCTCTCAGCACACTCAAGGGAATAGATTTGATATCGTTACCGTCAACTAAAATCTGACCTTTTGTAGTATCAAACATCCTTGGGAGAAGATTAACAAAAGAAGATTTCCCGCTTCCTACAGCACCGACGATGCCCAAAGAAGTTCCTTTCGATACATCCACAGTTACATCAGACAGCACTTCAGGCAAGTCCGGCTCATATTTAAGCGATACATTCTGAAACTCGATATCTCCTTCTATATCCTTGATATTGTGATTTGTAAAATTATTATCTTTAATTTCAGGTACAGCATCAAGGATTTTAGCAAGACGCCCCATAGAAGCAGCCGCCTGCTGTATAATATTAGTAATCCATCCGATTGCCGCAATGGGCCATATAAGCATTCCTACATAAATAAAGAATTGTGTCAAGTCACCCAGTGTCGCCTGCCCTTTCAGTACCTGCCAGCCGCCATAGCCGAGAACAATTATTTGTGCAGACCCGACAAGCACCATCATCACAGGCATTGTAATAGCCTGTATGCGGGCAAGACGTATATTCTTATTAAAATAATCCTTTGCAAGTATGCTGAATTGTTTGCCTTCATATTCTTCTCTGTTATAAGACCTGACGACACGAATCCCCGAAAAAGACTCCTGAGCTTGAGTAGTCATTGTAGCAAACTGTTCCTGAACATTTCTGAAAGCTACGTGGATTTTATTCCCGATTTTATACACAGTAAATGCGATGATAGGCAGTGGTATCAAAGAAATAAAAGTTATCGAAGGATTTAGGCTGAGCATAAAATATAGCACAAACACGAAAGCCGTTATGGTATTTGCCCCGTACATAATTGCAGGACCTAAAAATTCTCTTGCCGCAGAAATATCATTCGAGGATAAAGCCATCAGCGAGCC
>JBEKWK010000511.1:0-2836 GCA_049513175.1 FCB group bacterium | reverse complement strand
GAAACAGCATCAAGTTTGCTGTTATAGATATTACCGCCATAGATGTTTATGAAAGACACAAATATTATTGCAATAATGATTATCACCCTCTTCATTTTAAAGTCCTTTTAATATTTAAAATATATAATAAATTTAATAATATTCTTATTCAAAATTAATAGAACAAAATTTAATGAACGCCTAAACAGAATATTAAAATAAATAAAAATTACACATAACACAAATTATTCAAATTTTTATTATTCACCATTAAATTTTCACGACATCTTATCCAAGCTCCCCCTTGTGAACGTCAGGGTTACTAAGCAGGAGCTTAGTAACCAGATAATAACAAGGTATTAAAATTAGTAATTCGTAATTGATAATTAGTAATTATCTTTTTGTACTCTTACTGCATATACTTATTTTTGTGAATTGGAATCGTAGGGATTAGGAACAAGTAAATTATTTTGAATCGAATCAATCTATAATAATTATATGCGACAGCCGAAAGGTAAGAATCTACAAGGATTATCAATGATTGAAAAATCAGATTTATTCAATTCCATTAAACAAATCATAGAAACAGCAAGAGTTAACACTTATAGAGCTGTCAACTTCTCTATGGTTATAGCTTATTGGGAAATCGGTCGGCTTATAGTTGAAGATGAACAGGGTGGAGAAAAAAGAGCAGAGTATGGAAAAGCAGTTTTGAAAGAATTGTCATTACGGTTAATTGCCGAATATGGGAATGGTTTTTCAATACAAAATTTAAGAAATTTCAGGCAATTTTATTTAGCATTTCAAAATCGCTACGCACTGCGTAGCGAATTAACCTGGACACATTACCGTTCTTTAATAATTATCAAATGATTCATAAAGATATTGATTAATTTTATAATTTTGTAATATAAAAGAATTGATATTCCTATTACAATTTGTAACTGATGCTTAATAATAAGAAAATCGTTGTTGTGCTTCCGGCTTATAATGCCGAAAAGACGCTTGAAATCACGTATAAGGAAATTCCCTTCGACATCGTTGACGATGTCGTTCTCGTTGACGATGCGAGCAGTGATAAGACAGTTAAGCTTGCCGAAAAGCTTGGCATCCGCCATATTATACGTCATGAAGAAAACAAAGGCTACGGCGGCAACCAGAAGTCCTGCTACAATAAGGCTCTGGAAATCGGTGCAGACATAGTAATTATGCTCCATCCCGATTATCAATATACACCCTTACTAATACCTCCGATGGCACATATAATTGCTTATAATATTTATCCCGTCGTTCTCGGCTCAAGAATTTTAGGAAGAGGAGCAATGAGAGGCGGGATGCCTATTTATAAATACATAGCTAACCGTTTTCTGACTTTGTTCCAAAATTATCTTATAGGGGAAAAACTATCTGAATATCACACGGGTTACAGGGCTTTTTCGGCAGAGGTACTAAGGAAAATCAATTATGAGGCAAATTCAGATGATTTTGTGTTCGACAACCAGATGTTGTCGCAGATTTTCCTTGCAGGCTTTACAATAGCAGAAGTTACCTGCCCTACGAAATATTTTAAGGAAGCCTCGTCAATCAATTTCCGCAGGAGCGTGAAATACGGTTTTGGAGTGCTGAAAACCTCTCTCAGTCATCGTTTGCATAAATGGGGAATAGTGAAATTTAAAATTTACGAGACAAGAAATTAACAACTAAATTAAACTTTCCTAAATTTTTTATCTTCAATATGGAATAATTTTATCTCCTCTTCGTTAATGCTTAATTATGCTGTTAGAAAAATGAATAAAAAAGTAATAAATATGTATTTTGCAACTCACAAAACCTGTAATTTGAATTGCAGATACTGTTATATTCCTCAATCCGAAAGAACCTCAAAAAAGAACGATGACACAAGAATTATAGACTCTCTCGAAGAATTTATAGAAAAAGTAGAGTCTGAAAATTATACTATCGGGAAATTCTGCCTGCATGGCACCGAGCCGTCATTATTAGCACCAGAATCCATTATTGATGCTGTAAAATTAGTAAACAAGCATTGGGAAAAGAATAAAGTTGAAAATTTTAATGTTACAATTCAAACCAACGGTGTGAGGTTCATTGAGGATTATCTTAAAACTCTTGAAAAAGGGCTTGGAGACAGGAAAAAGCTTAGAATCGGCTTTTCCATTGATGCACCGAAAGCATGCCACGATTTATTCAGAGATAATTCTTATGATACGGCTTATAATAATTTTGAAAATGCTATGCAAAAAGGTTTTCCTGTTTCTATCCTTTCTGTTGTAACTAATGAAACCATGAAATACCTTGACGGATTCAGGGATTGGATGAATTTACAATTGGGAAGAAAAGCAAAAACAGGAAACCCGTATAATATAAAAATTAAATTTGCAAGCGGAGAATTTCAACTTTCTGCTCAAGAATTGGAAAATTTTTCTTATTTTTTAGTAGAGAACAATTTACTGAATCTCGTACAGATTTTAAATCCGGGATATTGTATGAGAAACGGCAATGAATGTATGTGGTTTGAGTTCGATACCGAAGGGAATTGCTATTCGTGCAATAAGTCGTATTTTGAAGGCGGTGGATTCGGCAATTGGCGGGAGGAATCACTTGATTTGATTTTTGAAAAGCGAAAGAGACTATTTGCAAAAAATTTCGAGAGCCCGGAATGTAAGGAATGTTGCCTGGAGAATGTGTGCAACAGCGGCTGTCCTTTAGACAGGTACAAGACAGGAGAAATGGCGGGGAAAGCACATGAATGTACGCTTATTAAAACTGTTTACGGGCAGATGGAACAAAAAGGAATTCATATATTTGACATATTAAATAATTAACTATTGAGGTCTCT
>JBEKWK010000510.1:0-2839 GCA_049513175.1 FCB group bacterium | reverse complement strand
ATTTGTTCAAATGTATTTTGACGTGTGTGGGTATCAATGTAAAAATCGTTTGCATTTTTTTGAAGTAATTCTTCTATTGAATTACATCCGAATATTTTTACCAATGCTTGATTTGCAATAAGGAATTTCCCGTCATAAGAAGTTCTGTATGCTCCTACAGGTAAATGTTCAAAAAATGAGTGGAACTGCTCAAAATTTGCTGAAGCCATTTTATTTGAATTATTTTCCACTTTTAAATTGTATAATTTATAATGTAAAATGTAGAATTGTTGTTAAATATTTATTTAGTTTTCAGTTAAAAGTTAGATTTGTTCTTTTAAAATTAAAACTACTAACTGCTAATTACTACTTATTTTTAATTATACATTCTAAATTTTACATTCTACATTATTTATAACTGTTTTTCGTATAGTCTATAGGTCTTGTATATTTCGGCATGCATAGTCATAGTCAAAGCACGATTCATCATAACGTTATCCTCCAAAATCCAGGAAGCTTCGCCGTATTTAATATTAGACTTTTTGCCTCTGTCAAGAAATTCGTAATAAAGAACTGAATCTATACCGGTTTTCTGAAATTCAGGTAAAACACCCAGAACAATAATTCTGACCAAGTCAATTTTTTTCTTTTTTGTCATTAGATGCCATAACCCTCCGATTAAGCCACCCTTTTTATTATGTAATAATGCCTGGTTAATATCTGGAATTGCGAGGGCAAAACCTGCAAGCTTACCGTTTGTATATGCTATCATTGCATAGTTAGGGTCTGCAACCATTTTTAAATCTTCTGCAAGGAAATCAAATTCTTCGCTTGTCATTTTAACAAAACCCCAGTTTGGCTCCCATGCGGCATTATAAATCTCTTTAATTGTTTTTACATCTTCAGCAAATTGTTTTTTATCTTTAAAATTCACGTTTCTGATTGTTACTTTGTATCTTTCACGTATTGCTGATTGCATTCTTTCAAGCTTTTCTGTGACAAAATCTTCAATTTTCAATAAATATGCATATAAATCTTTTGCTTTATGGAATCCTGCATTTTCGAGCAAATTTAAATAATAATTCGGATTATAAGTCATCATAATTACAGGCGGGCTGTCAAAGGCATCTATTAATAAACCCACATCATCGTTTTGGGAAGGATTTTCGGGTCCTCTCATAATATCCATGCCTTTTTCTTTCAGCCAATTTCCTGCTGCATCAAATAATGCATTTGCTAGTCCCTGGTTATTTATACATTCAAAAAAGCCGAAAAATCCGACCTTGTCTTTATGAGTCACATTATGATTTTCATTTGTTATAGCTGCAATTCTACCGATTATTTCATTGTTAGTTTCTGCAAGAAATAATTGAATATCAGAATGATTATAAAAAGGATTTTTCTTTGTGTTTAATATTTTCTTTCTATCGGAAATTAATGGAGGCACCCAATTTTTATCGTTTTTATAAAAATTCCATTGGCATTTAATGAACTTCATTATATCTGCATTTGAATTAATGGGTCGTATTTTAAAATCCATATTTATCCTCTCATAATAATAATATGCATATAATTAAGAATTATGAATTAAAAATTGTTGTTATACTTTATGAACTTTTAACTGATTTTATACTGCAAACTACTGATTATCTACTTATTAACTATCATTTTTTTTGTTAATGTACCGACACTTGTCCGTAAATAAATTAAATAAATTCCGTCAGGAAGCTCATTTGTGCTTACTTTAAAATAATGTTCTCCGGTTTGTTCAAAACCGCTAAATACATTTAATGCCGTGTTCCCCCGGAGATTAAATATTTTTAAATCTATGTAATCTGCTTCCGATAAAGCGAATTTAATATTTGTTTCATTTTTTGCAGGATTAGGAAAGTTTTGTTCAAGGTCAAATGCATATGTGTTATTTGTGTTTATTACTTCAGAGATTGGGCTTACGTTAGTACTGTAAACACCATTTCCTTGTGTAGCGATAACAACTAAACCATCGCTTTCCCTGGCGTCAACCATTTCGACTAATACATTCCCGATGGTTTCCGACCCTTCCTGTACCCATTGAGTTTTATGTCCTTTTAATTCAGTGGTTGAGTAAAGACCTGTACTTGTTCCTACAAAATATATCTTTTCATTTTGTACATATAACATTTTGAGCCACCTGACTGAAGGACCGGCTCCCGTTCCTGCATCAGGATTTTCTTCAAGGTTTCCACCTTCTGTAGCCCAGTTACCACCACCATCAGTGGAATAAAAAATACTCTGTACATTGTAATTGGAAAATACTACAAAGACATTATCAGGATTTTTCGGGTCAATCTCAATATCTGAAACATAGGCATTCACAGGAAAGTTAGGACCTGTTATTTCAACTAAATTTGTGGAATTTGAATTAGCATTATCTATTCTATACACTTTTCCTTTAGTTGTTCCAAAGTATAATCTGTTTGTATTATTTGAAGAAATATTCAAAGTGGAAATCGAATCAGAATTGCTTAATCTATTGTTTGAAATTTCCTTCCAACCTTTCTCAACCAAACTTTTATCAAAAGCGGCAGCAATTAAATTATCTTTTCTCCAGAGTTTGTTCAAAGCAGGCAAATACAGTGTTTTCGATGAATCCGGGTCAATTACAAAACTTGTAAAAAAAAGAAAATCCGACACACCTAAAAATGATGGTGTCTGATAAATATAATCATCATTTGAATTCACGGTGAAAATCTGACCGGTATATATTGAACCGAGTATATAAGAATTATCATTTGCTATTGCTGTGGACATCCCGTCACCACCCCAAATAGTAACCCATGGGGATTGAGAATTAACAGTATTAGTCAATAAACATGCATTA
>JBEKWK010000509.1:0-2894 GCA_049513175.1 FCB group bacterium | reverse complement strand
CCGGCATATTTAAATCATATCAATTTAGTAAGAAATGAATTAAAATCTAAGCAAATTAAATAAAATACGCATACTGTACAAAAAGATGTTTAATTTCTCATAAGCAATTAGTTTAACTATAATGGTATCAATTTGATATTCAAATATATTATGTGTTCTATTAATTTTTTATTATTTTCATAATTAATTAATATTCTCTTTACAGAAAATTTATTTCTACTTTGATTATATGAATAACCTGCGATATTTATTTTTAATATTATGTATTTTTTTTTTTAGCTGTGGTGATAGTAAGACTAAATCTGAAAATGTATTACTTTTTAAACATTCTTTTACCTCTCCAAACCAACAAAAAGTTTTGAATAAACTTATAAAAGAATTTGAGAAGAAATATGATTGTAAGATTCTTAATCAAGTTTATGATAATAAAAGTACCCCTGAAAAATTCTTTTATATTGTAGATTCAGACAAAGTTCCTGATGTAATCGAATTGTTTTCGGATAATGTGTTATATTATACTTCCCAAGGAATGTTAGCTGAACTTAATATTGATTCTTTAAGTTTACCAAAATATAAAACCGATGATATTTTATCTGCGACCTTTAAGAATAAAATTTTTGCAATCCCTTGGTATAGTGATTCAAGAGTGCTTTATTATAATAAAAATTTATTAAAAAGAGCAGGCTTAGGTGATAAGCCTCCCAAAACAATGTCAGGGCTTTTGAATTTTTCTGATAAGATAAATACTATTGAATCTGTATATGGCTTTGGAGGTATTGCTGATGACCCACAAAATTTAATACCGGAATTATTTATATTCTTAAGTACATTCAATGCCAAACAGTCTGCATCAAGCTCCACTTTTACTTTTAATAATAAAGATAATGTTAGTGGATTTTATTTTTATATGAATCTATTGAGAACAGGAATAATGGAAACCCAAAGGCAAGTCAATTCTTATTTTACCGAAGGAAAGTTAGGCTTTTGTATTGCTGATGATAAGCTTTTAGATAAAATTTTGAAAGAAAATCCCGGGCTGGATTTTGGTATTACACTAATACCGGGTTTAAGTAATGAATACGGCATAACATATAGAAATACTTCTTTTTTAGGGATTAATACTAAATGCAGGAATAAAGAACTTGCTTATGAATTTATTAAATTTTTATCTGAAGTATCAAATTCAATAGATATTTGCAAAGAATTGGGTGAAGGACACATCCCTGCAAATAAGGACTTTGAAAAAGAAAAAGATTTTATAAATAATGATAACAGGCAGATTTGGTTTTCTCAATTAAATCATTCCTTTACTTTACCTCCTAATACCGGATGGAATAAACTACTTCCATTCATGCATAAGTCTTTCCTCAAAGTTATATATGGAACAATAGCTCCTGAAGCCGCTTTAAATGAAGCAAAAACGGAATATATAAAATATTTGAAATAATATATTATCAAATAAGTAATTGTAAATCCATGTAGTTTGGCTATAATAAAAAAAAATGTTAACTTTGTTTTCTTTGACTTAATTCTGTTTCTATTTCTGTATTCTATTTTCTTAAACGACCTCGTAGCTCAGGTGGTAGAGCATTTGACTTTTAATCAAAGGGCCGTAGGTTCGAGTCCTACCGGGGTCACTCCAACTTAAGATTTTTCTTTATCTGCCATCTTTATAAATCCATTTTAAAATTAATATGTAATCCTGCAATATTCTTTTGTAACCGTTTCTATCTTTTTGGTTTATTAAATGTAAAAGTTTCCTTATTTTGAATTACCTTTAAAAATTATAGATTTTAAAATGTTTTAAACAAATTAATACTCTAATTAAGATTTGATTAAAAGGAAAGGATTCTTCTGCTTATGAAACTTAAAAAAAATATTGCAGCAAGCGAGACCGGCTTTATATTTAATCCTTCCACTGGTGATTCATTCTCGACGAATGAAATCGGTTCAGAAATACTAATGCTGATGAAAGAGAATAAAAGTAATTCGGATATAGAAAACTACATCCTTGATAAGTATGATATAGATTCTGTAACTTTCGAAAGAGACTATGAAGATTTTATTTCTCTTTTACAAAATCACAACCTGTTAGATTCCTGATAAAAATGAGAAAAGCCGATAGAAAAAAAATTACTGTTGCAATAACAGGTTTGAACGCAATAGATAGTCCCGGACCGGGAATTGCGGTTATAAGATGTTTGAAGGAAATGAATGATTATAATGTCAAAATAATCGGATTATCCTACGAATCGCTTGAACCCGGTATATATATGAAAAATCTTGTTAAAAAGACCTATCAGATTCCTTATCCTTCAGCAGGAATTGAATCTCTATTAAACAGATTAGAGTACATTCATTATAAGGAAAAACTTGATTTAATTATTCCCAACTTCGATGCCGAATTATATAATTTTATTAAAATCACCAACAAGTTAGATTCTCTTGGAATTAAAACTGTTCTTCCAACACTCAGCCAGTTTCAGGAAAGAGACAAAATTAATCTGGTAAAACTGGGAGAGAAAATTGGTCTTGATGTGCCTAAAGATGCCAAAATACATTCAATAGATAAGCTAAAAACAATTGAAGATGATTTTGAATTCCCAATGGTTATAAAAGGCAAATATTATGATGCAACAATTGTTCATACACATGAACAGGCACGAAACGCTTTCCATAAGCTGAATGCAAAGTGGGGGCTTCCGGTAATTGTTCAGGAATTTATTGAAGGTATGGAAATTAATATAGCAGGATTGGGTGACGGGACAGGTAAAGCTTTAAGTATCATTCCAATGCGAAAAATGTATATAACCGACAATGGCAAAGCATGGGCAGGCATTACTCTTGACGATAAATCCTTAATCCAAATAACAAAAAAATTTATTAAAGCAACT
>JBEKWK010000508.1:0-2901 GCA_049513175.1 FCB group bacterium | reverse complement strand
CTTTGTTGAAAACTATTATTCAAAATTATAGTGAGTACTTCAATTTTTTCTTAGCTTTGCACTCTGTAATTTCACAAATATTGATTTTTTGATTTAGAATTGGAAAAATGTACTTATCTAATCTTGAAATAGTTGGGTTTAAATCTTTTGCACAAAAAACAAATTTCAGGTTTACCGACGGCATTACATCCATAGTCGGTCCTAATGGATGTGGTAAAACAAATGTTGTGGATGCAATCAGATGGGTACTTGGTGAACAAAAGACATCTGTTCTGCGTTCAGAGGTTATGGAAAATGTGATATTCAATGGGACAAGTGCCAGAAAGCCTTTGGGTATGGCTGAAGTTTCTTTGACCTTACAGAATAATAAAGAAGTCCTGCCAACCGAATATACAGAAGTAACACTATCAAGAAGATTATACAGGAATGGTGAAAGTCAGTATTTCCTAAACAATGTACTTTGCAGATTAAGAGATATTGTTGACCTATTTATGGATACGGGTATGGGTGCCGATTCGTATTCGGTAATAGAATTAAAGATGGTTGAATCAATTCTTAATGGTAAAGCGGAAGAGAGAAGACATCTCCTCGAAGAAGCTGCCGGAGTTACAAAATACAAATTTAGAAGAAAAGAAGCCGGGAAAAAATTACAATCTGTTCAAGTTGATTTGGTCAGGATTAGGGACATCTTACTTGAAGTCCAAAAAAATGTCAATTCATTATACAGGCAAGCTGCCAAAACAAGAAGATATAATAATCTGCTTGATGAACTCAGAACAGTTGAATTGGAGCTAATCTTGCAGGAAATTATCCGTATCCGGGAAGAAGATATTATCCTTATTTCCGATTTTGAAAATAATAGTATCGAAAAAGATGTTCAACAACATGCTCTCGATGATAAAGAATCATTCTTATTAAAATTCAATCAATCTTTAAGAGAAATTGAAAGTAGTTATGATATCGTGCAGGAAAAAGAGAATTCAATTAAACAGATGATATTCGAAAAGAATAAAGAAAAAGCTGTAACTGAAGAGAAAATAAAATCACTTTTATCTAACAATGAAAAAAATCAAATCGCCATCTCTGACTCAAGAGTATCAATAGACAATTTGATTCAAAATAAATTAACAAATCAGGAACAGTTAAAAGAACTTAAAGAGAAACAATTAGAATCTGAATCCGAGTTTACGGTTTTAAAAACACAAAGGGACAAAATTTATCAGGAAGTAATTGTTTCAAGAAATAATTTTGAAGAATCAAATGAAGAGTTAAGGAAATTTCAGAGTAAAAAAGATTCACTTACATTTGCACTTGAGCAAAACGAACAACGAATAGCTAATCTTAATGAGAGTTCTGCAGTATATCTAACCGATATAGAAAATATAAATTCAGATATTCGGAAAATCGAAGGTGAGTATAAACAAGTATCTTCATATAGGGAAAATTATGCAACATTTGTATCCGATGCTGAGAGAACATTACAGGGAGAACAGGTGCGGGTCTTAGAGTTGCAATCGAGTCAGGATAATCTCAGAAATGAAATTAATGAATTACAAAATAAACTTAATCTGAAAAATGCTTCTTTAGAATTTATAGAAAATCTTGTCAGCACAGATGAAACTTCAAAGTATCTGCTTAATCCTGATAATTGGAAAATTGATGGAGAAAAAGTACTTCTTGCTGAATCAATTGGCGTTGATGAACCCTATTTAAATGCCGTAGATGCCGCTTTGGGTGAAGCAGGTAAGTTTTTTATTGTCAATTCAAAACAAGATGCAGTCAATGCAATGTCTGCATTAAAAGAAAACAGTAAGGGCAGGGCAACTTTTATTTGCAGAGATTTAATAAAAAAAATACCAAAACCTGAAACTACTCCAAAAGAAAAAGGTGTTATCGGATGGATTAGTGAGATTGTAAGGGTCGAAGAGGATATCAGATTCGCTTTGAGAGGGATATTAGGTAAAACCCTGCTTGTTAAAAATGAAGAGACAATTAATAATCTTTATTCAAAAAATATTGCTGATACTTACGTTACATTGACAGGTGAAGTATACTATTCTGAAGGTATGATACGAGGCGGTTCTGTACCTCCTGCTGAAAGTCTGACCTTAGGTAAGAAAGAAAAAGTAAGATTATTTCATTCAGAAATAAATGAACTTGAAAATAAACTATCAGAAATAAGAGAACATTTTAATCTTGTAAAAATAGAGCTTGAATCAATAGATATATCTAACTTGAATGAAAATGTCAGAAAAGCTGAATCTGAAAAAAATATTAATGAACAAATAATATCTCAATTGGAAATAAAGAAAGAATCTTTGCTGAATAATATTTCAATCATTCAGAAAAATATTGACAGGGCAAACGAAGAAATTCAGGAATTACATAAGGAAGGGATAAATCTTAATAATGATGTAACTGATATCAATGATAAAATTCTTTTATCAAAAGCAAATCTCGAACAAAAGAAAATTAATTTATCTGATTGCGAACAGATGCTCTATTCATCAGAATCAGCATTGAAAGATTCCGAATTGAAATTTGTCAGAGTTGAGGAAGAAATAAAAAATTTAATAAAAAATATTTCAGGTATTGAAGAACAGATTTTAATATTTAATAATAAAATTGAAAAAGATTCCAATGAGATTACTCAAAATGAAATTCTATTAAAAGAGTTGAAAATCAAGATTGATTTATTAGAAACAGAAATTATAAGTTTTCAAAATGCTTCTGATGAGGCACAGAACGAAAGGGAACATTTACATGAACAAATTCTGTCCTTGCAGGAACAAGTTCAATTATATTCGGATGATATCAGCCATCAAAGAAAAATATTAGAAAAAACCACAGAGCAGTTACATCAGAAAGAACTTAAAATAGGGGAGTTGAAATCCAGAATTA
>JBEKWK010000507.1:0-2905 GCA_049513175.1 FCB group bacterium | reverse complement strand
GAAGATGAGATACGTAGGGTATTACAAGTTCTTTCGAGAAGAACAAAGAATAATCCTGTTTTAATTGGGGAACCGGGGGTAGGAAAGACTGCGATTGTTGAAGGGATTGCACACAGGATTGTTTCAGGCGATATTCCGGAATCATTAAAAACTAAAAGTGTCGTAACGCTTGACCTTGGAGCATTAGTTGCGGGAACGAGCTTTCGCGGGCAATTTGAAGAAAGATTGAAAGCCGTAATAAAAGAGGTAACAGATTCTGCCGGTGAAATAATTTTATTTATTGACGAGATTCATGTTTTGATTGGAGCGGGTGCTACTTCAGGAAGTATGGATGCGGCGAATATACTTAAGCCTGCATTGGCAAGAGGTGATTTGCGCTGTATAGGTGCGACAACATTAGATGAATATCAGAAATATATAGAAAAAGATGCCGCACTTGAAAGGCGCTTCCAGAAAATTCTTGTGGAGGAACCAACCATCGAGGATACTATTTCCATATTACGGGGATTGAAAGAAAGATATGAAGTACATCATGGTGTGAGAATTACAGATGCGGCTATTGTTGCCGCCGCAGAGCTGTCTTCAAGATATATTACCGATAGATTCCTTCCTGATAAAGCTGTTGACCTTATGGATGAAGCGGCGAGCAAACTTCGCATCGAGATTGATTCTATGCCCGCTGAGCTTGATTCCATCGAGAGAAAAATCCGTCAATTGGAAATTGAAAAAGAAGCTTTGTTGAGGGAATTGGAAAGGAATAAAGACTAGGGGATTTACGATTTTAGATTTACGATTTTAGATTTTATAATGGTTGATTTTTTTGAAATTTGTAAGATAACTATTAAAGATGATAACTTTAACTAAAATTGATTCGAGACAAATTACAATTAATGCAGATGAAATCGAGACTATGGAGACATCTCATGATACTACTATCAGCTTGATTAGCGGGAGGAAAATAATTGTTAAAGAATCAACCGAAGAAATAATTGAAAAGGTAATTCAATACCGTCAGCTTTGCTTTAAAAATTTATTTATTAAACCTGATTATTCGTCTCAATAAACGGATAATTTAATTAAAGAAAATAATAATGAATATAAAAAGGGAATAATATGAATTCAAATATAGCAACATATCTCGATGAACATGAAATTCAGAAAGCTCAAACAGATTTTCTATCCAAGGTTTATGCATGGATGGTGGGAGGTCTGCTTCTTACTTCACTAACGGCATGGTATGTTTTTGAAAAGGGTTTATGGTGGGATATTGCATCAAACAGTATTTTATTTTATGGATTAATCATTGGAGAATTGGCTTTAGTAGTGGCTTTATCTGCGGGCATAAAAAAGTTTTCTACCTTAACTGCAGCCTCATTATTTTTATTATATTCATTGTTGAATGGATTGACTTTTTCCGTTATATTGGCTGCATATACATCGGAGTCTGTGGGGCAGGTATTTTTGATTACAGCAGCTATGTTTGGAACGATGAGCATGTTTGGCTGGCTTACTAAGAAGGATTTATCAGGCATGGGCAGATTTATGTTTATGGGATTAATCGGTGTAATTATTGCAACTCTAGTTTATATCATTTTTCCGATATCAGCACTAAATTTTGCTATTTCTGTTATCGGGGTAATTGTGTTTTCAGGATTAACTGCCTGGGATACTCAAAAACTAAAACAAATGTATATGGTTCAATTAGAAGGTGGTGAAGCTGCCGCAAAAGCTTCGATAATCGGTGCTTTAATGTTGTATCTGGATTTTATTAATTTATTCCTTTTCATGTTAAGAATTTTTGGCGGCAGAGATTAATTAAAACAATTTATGAATAAAATAAGTCCATTATTTGCACTTGAAGCTGAACAATTAATAAACGAAGGTTCACCATTGGATGCAATCGAGCTTGTGACAGCAGGTATATCAGAATACCCGCATTATCTCACTGCATATATTGTATTAATTAAAGCATTCGAAAAGATTAATGATTTTTCCAATGCATTGCTGATTTCGGAATCTGCAATAAAATTATTTCCTGAAAATAAAATTTTGCAATCACTTCGTTCTCAACTTCTTAATAAACTTGAATGGATTTCAATTGACACTGATGATAATAAAATATCATTAAATTATAAAATTGGGATGTTATTCAATAGTGATATTAAACCCGGAAGAATAAGGGCTAATGATTTGAGTTTGCTCCCTCATGATATATATATAAAAGATTTTTCATCAAGGGAATTTATTAAAAGGGATTTAACGGAAATTCCCGAATATTACCTCAATGATAAATTTGAAAAAATAAATAATTTTAAATATTTCCATCAGCTGGAAGATGATGTGGCTTTTCTTACAAAAAATTTGAATAATATTAATATTGAATATGAATATGAAGATGAATCTGTTGACTCAGAAAACAATTCTGATGATGGTTCTCAAATTGTGACTGAAACAATGGCTGAAATTTACGTAATGCAAGGGGCAATGGAAGCGGCAATCAAAGCCTTTGAGACATTAGCCGAACAAAATCCCGATAGAAAAGAATATTTTGAAGAAAAGATATCTGACCTAAAAGCAAAAATAATTTGACGAAAGAAAATCAAAATATTAAAATTTTATCTATTGAGTCCTCAGGACCAATTTGCGGCGTTGCAATTTCGGAAGATGAAAGACTAATCGCAGAATATTCAATTTTCAACGGCAATCTTCATGACAAAATGCTTGCCGAATTAGTGAGAAGAATTTTATCAGATACATCCAATTCATTAGAGCAAATTGATGCTGTTGCGGTTTCATCCGGTCCTGGTTCATTTACCGGGCTCAGAATAGGTGCAAGTATAGCTAAAGCTCTTTGTTATAATGATCACCCAAAATTAATTGCTGTTCCTACATTAACTGCTCTCGC
>JBEKWK010000506.1:0-2906 GCA_049513175.1 FCB group bacterium | reverse complement strand
ATCACACAGATGAAAATGTTTCTTACAAGAATGGGTGCTAATGCTAAAGCAATCGTTACAGGGGACATTACACAAATTGACCTTCCTGATAAAGGCAATTCCGGCTTAATTGACGCAATTCGTATTCTTAAGAAAATACGCGGGATTGATTTCGTTTATTTCACCTATAAAGATGTCGTCCGCCACAGGCTTGTTGCCGAAATAGTCAATGCCTATGAAAAAGATATAAAGCCTAAGAGAAAATAATTTGACAAAATTATCAACTATACATTATATACAACTAATAAACTTCTTCGTGTGTACCTATTGTGTGCAATACAATAGCATTTATCTTAATTTTTGTTTTTTTATCAGAATAATCTATAAATTCAAATATGATTCTTAAGTTATAACCGGCATCACAAGCATAACAGCCTTTAAATTTACCATGAAGTATATGAGTTCTTAATCTTATATCGAATGCATCGTAAGCCAAAATATCAATCGTTTCGCTTATATCTTTGGCATCATCAGGATGTTTCTTTAAAAAATGTTTAGATGCTCTAATAAAGGCACTTGATGGAATAATTATTCTTTTCAACCAAGTATTTCTTTCATAATTTGAGCGGTTGTTTTTGGTTTTAAAGTACCGGTAGCAAATTCTCTTCTCGATTCTTTTACATCATTAAAAAGTTTATTTCTTTTTTCTTCTAATTGTTTCTTATAAAGAATATCAATCAGTACTTCTCTATCTTCGAAAGACAATTCATCTGCCGCTACTATAACGTCATTAAATGTGTGCATATTTCTCCTATTAACATTTTTGGAAAAAACGAATTATTTGTTATAATATTTTGGAAATATAATATAAAATCTAAAATCGTCAATATAAAATCTAAAATTATTTTTAATTCTCGCTTCTAAACAATATATTACATTTCTTAAATCTGTTAATTCATATAATTTCTAATTCAAAATATGCTGGAACTATTTAAGCTGGGTTTTCTTAATGTTACCGTTACCGATGTGATTGATATAATTATCGTCGCCGCACTATTGTTCTGGATATACAGAGCATTGAGAGAAACTATTGCTGTGCAGATTTTATTCGGATTGGTCATAATTATTTTCCTTTCTTTCATAACCGAAGCAGCAAATCTAAAAGCATTAAATTGGATTTTACGGACAATAAAAGATATTTGGCTTATAGCATTCATTGTGCTTTTCCAGCCTGAGCTTAGAAGATTAATGCTAAGGATTACAAGTAGTCCCTTTTTCAAATTATTCGTACGTTCCAAATATTCCGAAACAATTGATGAAGTCGTTGATTCAGCTATCGAACTTTCGGAAAAGCATATAGGAGCCTTGATAGTTTTCGTACGCGGACAAAATATCGAGATGACGGTTGACACCGGAATTCCGCTACAGGCAATAGTATCACAGGAATTACTCATTTCGGTTTTTAATACAAAATCACCTTTGCATGACGGTGCAGTTATAATTGATAACCAGTTAATAGTTGCCGCAAGATGTGTTCTGCCTTTATCTTCGACAACAAAATATTTGCACAGAAATTTAGGCACGCGTCACAGAGCCGCTCTTGGTCTATCTGAACAGGTTGACACCGTCGTATTAATAGTATCCGAGGAGACCGGCGGCATTTCTTTAGCCGAAAAAGGTGAATTAACTATGAATATACCTAAAGACAGATTAGCCTCTTTGCTCAATGCTAAGCTTACTAAAATAATTAAACCAAAAGAAAAATAAAGTCTATTTAATATAAATATGAATCTCAATTTTAATGTTCCTAGTTTTTTCAATGAGAAACGCAGAATACTTATTGAATCCCTAAGAAGGAAGGGGATAGATGATGAATTAGTTCTGGATGCGATGAATCGCCTGCCGCGAGAAAAATTTGTGAATCCTTCTTTCATAAATAATGCGTATGAAGATAACGCCCTGCCGATTGATTGCGGGCAAACCATATCCCAGCCTTATACAGTTGCTTATATGACGAGCTTGCTGAATATTCAAACTAATGATAAAGTTCTCGAAATAGGTACAGGCAGCGGATATCAGGCGGCAGTGCTTTCGTTATTAGGAGCTAAAGTTTTTACTGTCGAGAGAATTCCGGAATTGACAGAACAAGCAAGGAAGATTTTCAAAGAATTAGGTCTCTCGGTTAATACAAGGATAGGTGATGGAACACTTGGCTGGAAGGAATTTGCACCGTACAAAGGTATAATTATAACAGCCGCCGCGCCGAAAGTTCCGCAAAATATTCTAAGCCAGCTTGACATCGGCGGGATAATGGTAGTTCCTATCGGGGATAAATCAGTGCAAACAATGTACATCGTCGAAAAGGTGAATGAAAATAAGTATAAAGAGAGCCGTTCCGATAGCTTTAAATTTGTGCCACTAATCGGAAAAGAAGGATGGAACTCTGATTAATTAAGAATTTAAAATTAAAAATTAAGAATTCAATTTAGTTAGGAGTGTGGAATTAGGAATTAGGAGTGTTAAATTTTTTTGCTGTCATTCCTGCGAAAGCTGGAATCCATTTTCTAATTCTGAATTCTGAGTTCTGTATTCTGAATTAAAAACTTTGCGTTACTTTGCTTTAACTTTGCTTACTTTGCGGTTAAATGATTTTATTTACCTTCGTTACGGGAGTATGTTATAAAAGGAAATAGTTGTAAGAAAGAATCTGGATTAACTTCGTTCAACATGTTACTTCATTTCATTCAGAATGACAATACCAAAAATATAAATTATAGTATTATTAAATGAAAATTCCTCTTATAGTTATTTTGGGTCCGACAGCATCGGGGAAAACCGAAGTTTCTCTCGAATTGTCTGAACTGATGGATATTGAAATTATCTCTGCAGATTCAAGACAGATATATAAATACCTCGATATAGGCACC
>JBEKWK010000505.1:0-2911 GCA_049513175.1 FCB group bacterium | reverse complement strand
GATATCAAAAATGTTCTGGAAGACAGGCATAGAAAATACAAAGTGATTCCTTCAAAATAATAATTTATCATGGTATAAAATATAGCTTAATTAAGGAATAAATCTATTCCTATGACAAAGCTATGTTATAAAATAAGAAAATATTTTTTTTATTTAACATTAATAGAAAGGTTTATAAAATGAAAATAGCAAATGATATGAGCGAATTAGTGGGAAAAACCCCACTTGTAAAATTAAATAAATTAACTAATGGTTTGGGAGTTACCGTTGCCGCAAAGCTGGAGTTCTTCAATCCATGCAGTTCGGTAAAGGACAGAATCGCTTATGCGATGATTACCGATGCCGAAAAGCAGGGAGTAATTACAAAGGATACGGTTATCATCGAGCCTTCCAGCGGTAATACCGGAATCGGATTAGCATTCATCTGTGCGGTAAAAGGGTATAGATGTATAATCACAATGCCCGAGAGTATGAGCATAGAAAGAAGAAAACTTATTAAAGGATTCGGTGCGGAGATTGTACTGACCGAAGCATCAAAAGGAATGAAGGGTGCAATTCAAAGAGCAAGTGAATTGGCTTTGGAACATGGAAATTCCTTTATCCCTCAGCAATTTCAAAATCTCTCAAACCCGGAAATCCATAGAAAAACAACTGCCGAAGAAATTTGGTCAGACACAGACGGCAAGATTGATTTCTTTGTTTCAGGCGTAGGTACCGGCGGAACAATTACAGGAGTATCCGAAGTAATTAAATCCAGAAGACCAGGAATGAAAACTATTGCAGTTGAACCGAAAGAATCCCCGATTTTATCAGGTGGAGTACATTCACCTCACAAAATCCAGGGAATAGGTGCAGGATTTGTTCCTGATATTTTAAACACCGGAATTATAGATGAAATAATTACCGTATCGAGTGAGGATGCTATTTCAACCGCTATCAGAGCAATTAAAGAAGAAGGTATATTATGCGGAATATCTTCCGGTGCATCATTGTTCGCCGCTTTGGAAGTAGCAAAGCGACCTGAGAATAAAGGTAAATTAATTGTAGTGATTTTGCCGGATACGGGAGAGAGGTATTTAAGTACACTTTTGTATGCCGATGTAAGTGCTGAAGTAACAATATAGGAGATAGCATGTCCGCTCACCAACTAAACAAAATAGTAGAGCAGTTAACGGAAAAGGGAAATTATGCTTTCATGGACCATCATGTATTGCATGAGAACCCTTTGCCGTCAACGGATTCACTTAATGAAATGATGAATAAAATTAAAGAGGTATTATTCCCGGGTTTCCGGGGATTTGCAGGAATCAGTCCAAATTCTATTCCATATTATATTGGAGCTAACCTGGATATGATTTCGAAACTTCTTTCGGAACAAATAAGAAGAGGTTTTTGCTTTTATTGTGAAGATACAAGCGGTAATTGCAAAGAATGTGAAATAAAATCCGCTGAGAAATCTCAACAGTTTTTGGAAAAGCTACCGGAGATAAAGAGATTATTAGTATCAGATATTATCGCTGCATATAACGGGGACCCTGCCGCAAAAAGCTATGAAGAAATTATCTTTTGTTATCCGAGTATTGCGGCTTTAACTCACCACAGGGTGGCACATGAGTTATATAAATTGGATGTCCCATTGATTCCGCGGATAATAAATGAAATCGCTCATTCGGCTACCGGAATTGATATACATCCGGGTGCGACAATCGGTGAACAATTTTTTATTGACCATGGTACCGGAGTTGTAATTGGCGAGACCTGCGAAATTGGAAAAAATGTAAGAATTTATCAGGGTGTAACTTTGGGTGCAAAGAGCTTTCCATTAGATGAATCTGGTTCTCCAATTAAAAATATAAAAAGACATCCTATTGTTGAAGATGATGTTATTATCTATGCCAATGCTACAGTAATTGGAAGAATTACATTAAAAAAGGGAGCAGTTATCGGCGGTAATGCCTGGATTACGAATGATGTTTATCCGCCTAATTCAAATAAAATTAAGAATTAATTTTCCAAAGTATATATTTTATCAATTGTACTAAATAATTTCGAACCATAAATGGTTTATTATTTTTTCAGTATCAACTTTCACCTATTTCTAATTCCTGATACACCTGACTGAAAACGCAGAGTTCTTATAGCCGGGAGACCTGACGGAAATAGCACTTTCAAAACTCGCATACCTGCAATATGCATAAAATGGCTCTCCTTCAGTAGATGTCCACCAATTACCATTTACCCTAAGGTTGATGAATGTGCCGTTTGTATAACGGAAGCCTCCGGGAAGGGCTGAAAAACCGCTTTCATTCGTTGCACCTGAATTTGGACTTTCCCAGTAGATTGTACCTGCTTCTTTTAACTTGCCGCCCGCAATACTTTCCCCACCAAGATATGTAATTAATATAGTCCATTCTTTATCACTTGGTATATGCCAGCCAGCGGGAGCTAAGCCTCTTGGGTCGTTTACTGCATACCAGTTATAAAGCTTCCCATATACTGTACCCGTTGCAGAGTCATTGTTATAATAGCACCATGCACCTGTTCTTAAATTTAACCACTGGTCTGAGGCTTGCGGGATTGCCTCGCCGTTGCGGTAATGGTCAACATCGAGGTTAGTGGTCATCCAGACCTGTGTGCCTATGGTTATAGTATTGGAATTATTTGTCTTTAATACCGGTGGCGGAGTTTCATTGGTTTTATAATTACAGGAAATACACAAAAGTGATATGAAAAGCATTATTAACTGAATATTTATTTTATTCATTTCATCACCGCTATAAATTTTTATAAAATCTTTCAAGGAACAATAAAGCTTGCTATATTCGAAGCCTGCGAATTCAGAGCAGGATATATAGTAAGACCGGTTGTTATATCTGTATATGTTGCATCGGTTGAAGTTTCTCCATAAGCA
>JBEKWK010000504.1:0-2914 GCA_049513175.1 FCB group bacterium | reverse complement strand
TTATTAATCGGATTAGCAGTATTCTGCTCGCATGCATATAACAGGAACAAAGAAAAGCTCATTAAAATCCAAAATCTAAAATTCATTTTTTCCCTTTGAATAAAAAAAAAATCATCCCGATACAAATCGGGATGAAAATAGCATTTATTAGGTTTAAATCAAAATAAAATATTCCGAACTCAATATTAGGAATTTAACTTATTATCTTTAATTCAACTCGTCTGTTCGTAGCCCTTGCTTCGTCGGAAGTACCTTTAACCAGAGGTCTTCTCTTACCATAACCCATAGTCTTTATCCTGCTTTCCTCTATTCCTGCATTCACTAAATATGTTTTAGCGGCATCTGCTCTTTGCTTGGAAAGTTTGTCATTATAATCGTCAGCTCCTTGATCATCGGTATGTCCCTCAAGAGAAATCTTTACATTCGGATTTTCTCTTAAAAATTCAATAGTGCGTTCCAATTCCGGAATTGATTCATCTTTGAGGACTGACTGGTCAAAATCAAAATAAATTAATAGCCTTGTTGTGCCGCCGGCAAGAGGTGTCAAGTAAATATCTTTATTTTCCTCATGACCTTTTTCTCCCGGAGGAACTTCATATCTTTCGCTATAGAAAACATATCCCGGTTTTGTGGCAGTGATAGAGTAAGTCTGTCCCGGCTGTAGAACTGCATAATAAGCACCTGAAACATCGTCGCTTCTCAAATCAGCTACTTTTTTTCCTGAACGTAAATCGGTAACTGTAATGTTACTTCCAAGCAAGCTGTCATTAGTTTTATCTTTCACTAAACCCTGAACAAGAACTACCGCATCCGAGGCATAAGGATTGGGAACAGCCATATAAATGTCCAATGCTCCTTCTCCACCCGGGCGGTCGGAAGAAAAATAAGCAATATCCGAATTAGGTTTTACCACATAGAAAAATTCATCAGAGGCTGAGTTGATGGGTTCACCCGCATTTTTTGGCTGGGTGAAACTGTTCAGTCTAAATTTTGCTACATAAATGTCGAAACCTCCCAAGCCTCCGGGCCTGTTGCTTGCAAATGTTAGAGTCTTATTGTCTGATGCTATCACAGGGGACATATCGTCATAGGCAGAATTAATTACAGGTCCGAGATTTGTGGCTTGAGTCCAGCCTTCGCGTGTTCTTGTACACATGTAAATATCCGTTTCCCCATAGCCTCCGGGTCTGTCGCTTGCAAAAAATAAAGTATTACCATCACTCGATAAAGTAGGCTGGGAATCCCAATATGGAGAATTTACATTAGGTCCAAGGTTCTGAATGTTTTGCCATACACCATATTTTTTCTCAGCAGAAAATAAATCAGTTCTCCCCAGCCCTCCCTTTGAATGGTCATAAGCGGCAAAAATCATGTATTGACCGTCGGGTGTAAGTGTAACGGCACCGACTTCGTTTCCGTCATTCAATTCTTTATTCAATTCGGCGGGTGTTGTCCAACCGGTTGATGTCCTTTCGACCACGAAAGCCTTTTGCTGATGACTGTTTCGTGCGGAAGTGAAATAAACAAACCTTGAATTTTGTGTCAACGCAGGTGAAAAGTCATCCTTTGAGCTGTTAAATTCTACCGGCATTATATCTATCTTTTTTGTCTGGGCATATATTGAAGCTCCATTTCCTCCCTTAATAAAGGAGGCAAGCAATAAAATCGTAATTATTATATATATTTTTTTCATTTTTTTCTCCTTTATTAAATTATAAACCAAACCATAAAGCTAAAACTAACTGAGCCCCATTAAGCACTCTATTTGAACCGCTTTCTATTAACCCAACAGGATTATCATCGCTGACAATTTTAGTAAGGAAAAATTGAAACCTTCCTTGTGGTACCAGCCATACTGATTTAGATAAAGAGATTTTATAACCTACACCGAGTTCTAATCCTAACCTATTATCAAAAGTATTCCCACTATTGTTTGAATTATTACCTATGTTTTTTACTCTTTGATATGTAGGACCTGTAGCATTTGGGTCTGCATTCCAGAAAGAATAGTTATTAACCGGTGTTATGCCATCAGCAGAAGAAACATTATCTGTTTCTTTAGCTAATCCACTTTGATGTTGAAAATTTAATCCGCCGGACACGAATAAATTATTATTAATATCATACCTTATAATAGCTGATAATCCATAATAAAATGTCTGCATTTCCCAGTTAAAGTTTACATTTTTTGGTACTGAATTAAGAGGATTACTTATATCATAATCAAACCCCGAACTTGATTTCTTAAAATCCCTCTCATCGAAATCAATTCTTATTTCACCGTTAAACTTATTACCTAAAGGAAAATCAACCAAAAGTGCAAGATGCGGTGAAACTCCAAAACCACTACCATACGCAGTATATGCAGTTGGATTAGCTAAACCTGCCAGAGCATAAGTATTATCCATAACCAGATTTTGTGAAAAGAAATTCAAATTAATTCCTCCTTCCAAACCCAGAATGATAGAATAGCCATCATTGCTTGAATTAGATGCAGGTGAATACTTTTTCGATGGTCTTAGCACATCTTCCTGAGCGTAAGAGTTATAGGAAAATACAGCTATAAGCATTGTGATAAATAATAGGAAATATAGCTTCCTCATAAAAAAACTCCTTTATTAGTTATAAAAATTTATTTATATAAATGAATATTTTTTAATTATATGAATAGTCAATAAATTTAGTTTCCACAAAGATACGAGTGAGAAATATAAAATTCAAATTGTTTTTTAAATTTATTATTTGGAAAATCGAATTTATAAAAATTTGGGTTTATTTAAAAAATAAAAAGACTGGGGAAATTTTAAATAAAGTGGTATCTTGTTTAACTAAAAGTCTGATACGGTAATTTAATATTATGATATTGTGCTTCGTTGATTATTGCTTCTGAAACTGAAAATTTTTTGCCTTCCTC
>JBEKWK010000503.1:0-2915 GCA_049513175.1 FCB group bacterium | reverse complement strand
TATTATTAGGCATATACCAAAAGTATTTCTCAAAACTTTTTTTTATTTCAGGGTCTTTGAAATTATAATCATAGGTGCTATAAATAAAATTCTTATATAATTCAATCTGTTCCTTATTTAGTTTAAAATTATTTTCTTTCAGTAGACTGTATTTTTTAATCTTTTTAGGGCTATAATTTTTAATAAAATCATTATATAAATCTAACTTAAGATCTAATCCATATATAGACTCAAGAAATGGTAATAAAGAAGAAGATTTATGAGAATTGGTCCTTATATAAATATCGTTTTCGGGTATAAAATTATTTTTTTTAAAAATAAATTTAGCTTTTTTAATTTTTATTAACTTTGTACCAAAATCATAAAAATTTTTCTCATGTTTAAAACCTTTTTTTCTTTCTGTACTGTCATAATTAATAATTTTATCATGAATCTTATAATCGCCATGTATTTCCCAATTTATTATATTTCCTTTCTCAAAACTTGCAGGAAAAGTAGCATAACAATTATTCATAAAATTAATCATTAAAGTAAAATTATCAATTTGTTTGTTTGCCCATCTATTGCCAGTTTTAAGAATATAACTATAATCTTTATTGGCTAATAATTCACCACCTGAATATTTATAAGAATGCTTTACAAAGTTCATTCCAGGTTTAAAATTTAAATAAAAAGTATAAGCTATATGACGATAATCTTGTTCATCATTCATTTTGTTAGAATCTAATTCACCAATTCTACTAACATTAAAGGGAACTAATCTTCCATTAAATTTAACATTAAAATTTTGTAGAAGGTTTTTTATATTAATTTTGCTGACAGCTCCACTTGGTGCCGGAGATTCGAATCCTACTAATAATTTTTTGGTGGTTTTAAGTGGATTATAAAACTCAAAATAAACATCAACAAACATTATATCATTTTTCAAAGTAAGGTTTAGAATTTCTTTTCTAAGTTCAATTACCGTTTCTTGAAATGGATATAGATTTATACCTTCAGAATAGAAAGCACCGTCATTTGACAATGCAAAACATGCAGGTAGCAAAAATATTATTATAATCAGAAATACTTTATTAGTATTTTTTTGCATCTTACTATCCAAATTTACTTAAATTCAGAATTTCCAACATTACCTAATTATTTCCTAAAAGATTTATTTTTCTTCCAAATTTAGTAATCTTGCTTCTAAATCGGAATCTTTTGTATTACCTAACTCTTTGAGATTTTCTATATTGCTGAAATTATTAAGCATTTTGATATTTTAAATTATGAAGGATTACAGGAGGTATTTGACCATTTCCGATGTTTTCCTTTGCAGAAAGGATTTCAATACCGACAAGCTCTTCACTTTTACCCATGTCGAGAGCAACATCTTCGGATAAACGAATAGTTCTTACCTGGCTTACACCTTCAATCAATTCTATATATATAGCATCTGCTTCTGAATCGTAACTTATTTTCAACTTTTCACCTAAAAATAAAATGTATAAACTGTTATTACTACTATTTCGTTATCTTCTTCAACGATTATAGGGGCAACTTGTTTTATTGGATAAGTTTCGCCCATCCAATCATCATTATAAGAAAGATTTAAACGACACATAATTTTATTTTCTTTAGCAATCTCTCTATTACCTGATTGTATTGCTTCTATTACTTCTTCTTTGGTTACACCACGCTTATGTAGTCTCTGTAAAGCATGATTTGTAAATTTAATTTCTTTTTCCATACTTTTATATCAAAATTTTTATATACTTCCCTTAGTTTTTTTCAGAATCCAATTGAATTCATATTTTATTTTCTATTTCTTTAAATCTGCTTAGTAAATCTATATCTACAGCCTTGCCTAATTCCGACAAGGTTGAAATAATCAATTCCCTGTTAATATTTTCATTGTTTAATAGAATGTTTTGTACATCATCCAAATCTTTTGCCCTACCTGCAAAGAGCTTAAAAATTACAGTATCCTCAAGTGAAGCATAAGCAACATCAATACCGTCCAGATTAACTATATTCACTCTTGAGATTGCACCTTTTTCAAATTGCGTATAAGAAAAAATAAAATCAACCCTGTATGATGATATTTTGTCTTTCATCGGTAAAACCATAGTCTGATTTACAAATTCTTCAGGATTAGCAACTGCCGGGAGCAGATTAATTTCTTTTGCGATTTCCAGTATTGAATCGAGTCTTTCTGCACCTACTCCGAGTGTGATGTCAATGTCATTGGTAAATCTCGGTTCACCATAGATGAGAAGTGCCTGACCGCCGATTACCATATATGGAATCTTATGCCGGTTAAGCAGTTCTGCCGTTCTCTTTAATAATTCTATCAGCATCGTTCAGTTGTCTTTTAAAATTAATATTCCATCTGTTTAAATGTGAAGGCTTAACCTTGCCCATTTGCCTGAGTTTTTCATAAAGAAGGTTCATATCATTGAAAATGGCAATTTTCTCCGGAATCGAGTATTTATGCTCTTTTATCTGAGCAAGTTCAAATTTCTCTAGTATTTCAGGATTTTTTACCATTTATTTTTATGAGATTTAAAAGAAGTAATTTACAAAAATTTATATGTATTATCAATAAAAATTTTTACTATTATTCAAAACTAATTTAGCCTATCCACAAGCCTTCAATACGAATATGAATGCCGTCTTTTGTTTTTGCCATTTGATTTACCAAGCCGCAATGACGCCATTGCAGCATGCAATACCTCGGTAGGAAATAATATCTTCTGCCGATGTCAAGCTCGGTTTTTTTGTGTTTTACAATGCCTTCATAAGCGGTAGTATTATAATATCCTATGTTTATTCCTCTTTCACGGGCAAGCATAGGTCCAACTATACACCATACGACAGTCCCGTTAAAATAATCCGGCTCTTCTACAACCATACCGACATGAGTTACAGGACAT
>JBEKWK010000502.1:0-2916 GCA_049513175.1 FCB group bacterium | reverse complement strand
GTTTAGGAGAAATAAAATGAATATAAAATTTACACGATTATTTCAGATTAGCATAGTGCTTGCATTAATCATTTTTGCGACAAATATATATGCACAGCCTGTCAAAAGAGTGCTTTTGGAACAGCATACCGGTGCATGGTGCGGCTGGTGTCCCGACGGCAGGTATATTCAGGACCAGATTCTTGCAATGTACCCCAATCAAGTTATTGCCGTGGAATTGCATAACGGCGATAAAATGGTTATACCAGAAGAAGGAACCATAGCCGCTTCACTCGGCTTGACGGTATTTCCTTCCGGTACAGTTGACAGAAAATCTTTCGGTGGGAGTTATTTCCAGGACAGAAGTGTCTGGCAGGGGGATTGCGAAGGACAAATGCTTGTAAGTCCCAAAGCGGATGTACACCTGTATTATTCAATCAATCCTCAAACCAGCGAGTTTAGCGGCACAATAACCTCCACCATGCTCGAAACGGTCAACGATGATTTGAAATTTAATGTAATCGTATATGAGGACAGTGTCTCCGGCACAGGCACAGGCTGGGACCAGGTAAATTATCTCTCCGGTCAGGCAGGCTATCAGAATAATCCATATTATTCACAGCCTTATATAATGACAGGTTTTAAACACATGAAAGTAGCCCGAATTTACCTCGGAGGCGCCTGGGGAACGCAGGGTAACTTTACAAATCCTGCACTTGAAGGCAAAACTTACGTCAATACTTTTACATATACTCTGAATTCGGCATGGAATCTCAATAGACTTCACTTTGTCGGGCTTGTACAGGCTTATACAAATAGTAAAGAAGTTCTCAATTGCATAAACGGAGTCGTCGGAACACCGATTTATCCTACATTTGAGCTGTCTTCACAGCAATCTCAAACCAAAGCAGCCGTATCAAGTGGAAATGCTTTTACAAAAACTTTTTCTATAAAAAATGTCAGTAATGCACCCGTTACCTATGAAGTTTCTGTTGTTAAATCGCAAAGGACACCTTCAGATTGGACAGCAGATGTTTCTTTATCTCCTGAAGTTTCAGGAAAAAAAGACGGTATTGCAAGTACTACTGCAGAAGTTATAGTTTCACCACAGCAGTCCTCTAGCCTTATTTTTAAATTGACTCCCGGTCAGACAAAAGGTATTGGCGATGCAACAATGACAATTTCTGTTAAAAATGACGCCAGTGCCATCCAAGTATTGAGAACGATATCAGCAATTTCGGCTGAAATTGATAAATTTGAGGTATTGAATGCCGGCGAAACACAATATTCGGTAATGCCGATGCTGAAAACACTCGGCTATAATGACTATTTTAATATATCTTCCGATGACTATACTGCTTTTTCTCCCGGTTTAACAAAAACAAAGGTGCTTATCTGGAATTGCGGTGTCAATGAAATCCCTTCTGCTTCAGATGTATCATCAATTACTGCTGCTGCGGGACAAAATGTCGGAATACTGCTTATGGGTAATCAATTAGCTTATGGTCTGTCCAGTACAAATAATGCTCTAAGTAATTTTGGCATTCAAGATATAGGATATTCGACTCAAGGTTATGGTGCCGCTCCCTACCGGGTTTGGCTCTCAGGCATACCGGGTGACCCCATAAGCAAGGATGTTGGAAACAGTTCTGAAGGAAATCTTATAAACTGGCTGATTGACATATTTAAAATAATAAATCCAACAACTACAACTTCTGTAATGCATCTTGCAAACGACGGCAATGTTGTTTCGATGGTTGGTAGCAGTTATGATACAACAAGTACAAAAGCGGCAGATGAAATCTTCGCCGTTAAATGCATTGAGCCGAAATCTTTAGTGTTTCTTTGCGGAATCACGCCATTTGAATTCGTAAATGCCCCAATTCGTCAGAAACTGCTCGATAATGCCATAAAATGGGTAACAGGAGTAACGGATGTTCAGGATAATACATATACTTTGAATGACGGCGAATTCTCGATGAATGTATCGCCTAATCCTGTTATAAGCACAGCTAATGTATCTTTTCACCTGTCAGGAAATCAAAATGCTAATATAAATTTTGTTTTATATGACAATCTCGGCAATCAAATTCAGGCAATAAATAATGGCGTAACATCTCCGGGTGAATACATTTTGCCTCTGAATACATCAGGTCTGAACTCAGGATATTACAGATTAGTAACAAACTTAAATAATAAAATATACTCGACACCGGTAATAATAGTAAAATAACTATTCACTCATCCGGTGGTTCTAAGCCATCGGATGAATTATTTTATAAATTTAATTAGAGAAAGGAGACAATATGCAAAAAATCACACCATTTCTATGGTTCAATGACAATGCCGAAGAGGCGGTAAATTTTTATACATCAGTATTTAAAGATTCAAAAATTAAAGCCACCACACGCTATAGCAGCGACGGTGCAAATGCATCAGGCAGACCTGAAGGAACAGTTATGACCGTTTCCTTCCAAATCGAAGGACAGGATTTCATGGCATTAAACGGCGGACCGGTTTTCACATTCTCACAGGCTATTTCCTTTGTCGTAAACTGCAAATCTCAAAAAAAAGTAGATTATTTGTGGGAAAAACTTTCCGAAGGAGGCGAAAAACAGCAGTGCGGATGGCTTAAAGACAAATACGGAGTTTCCTGGCAAATCGTCCCCATTGCCTTAGGTGAGTTATTGCAAGGTAAAGACCCCGAAAAATCCAAAAATGTAATTTCTGCTTTAATGAAAATGGAAAAATTGGATATTAAGACTTTAACAAAAGCTTACGAGATGGGATAAACAGACACTAATTGACTTCCTTCTGCAGTCGGGCATTTCCTCCCGACTGCAAAATCATATAGTAATACTCTATCTGCATTTACTTTACCATTATTTACAAACCAAAAAAAACTTCTTGGCTTTTTTAAATAATTTCTACAAATTA
>JBEKWK010000501.1:0-2926 GCA_049513175.1 FCB group bacterium | reverse complement strand
AAATTGAACGAGATGCTTTCAAACAAGCTTTAGAAAATATGACCGGAGCAACTGTTAATATGGATGAAAATGGTGTAATTACAGGTATTCAAAGAAAAGATAAAGATTCAAAATATGATGAACCATATACACGACTTGAAAAGATGCTGACTTCTGGTGTATCAATAAATATGATGTTTGCAACCACAGAAGAATTAAAAACATTTGGAAATGGTAACATAAATGGTGCATTTTTTCAGGATGGATTTAAAGACTCTTATCTCCCTACAGTCGTTTTGAATAGTGATCAATGGCTTGGTTCAGATCCAAAACCTGTATATAAACATGAAGATGAGGAACAATCTTTTTTAGGTATTTTTAAAACCGCTTCAATTTCTATAGACATACCAGAAACATTAGAAAGAGCTCTAGCACACGAATTTTTGGGTCATGCGTATGATTATTCTCAGAATCCATGGGGTTTTAGTGATATTTGGACTAAAACAGGTAAAGAAATGGATGCTGTTTATATCGAAAATATAGTTGGTGATATAATGGGAACTCCATCACGAGATTGTTATTATTGTAAATTTAGTGGGAGAAGTTTAATTTGGGACACAAAGCCTTAATAATTTTAGGAGAAATATATGTTTGATTTTAAATTTATAATCGAAATTGCCATAAGTTTATTTATTGCATACAACCATTATAATGAAAAGTTTGAATTAACAAAAGCAATTATGAATAATCCCGATAACATAGTGACTTTAATAAAAAATAGTAATTTTTCTTATAGTCGTTACATAAAAAATAGATTAGATACTATAAATGACAAAACTAAAAATTTTGCATATTTGAAAAAAAATATAAAAAAAGATTTCTTAGGTAAAAATTATAAATTTATTGATACTTTTGAAAAAATGGACTTCCATTATTCAATAGATCCTGTTTATGGAAATTCTACCTATCTCTTACATAATATATATGTTATCGCTGATTGTGCTTATGATATCGAATTCTGGTGGATGTATGTAAATAATGAATGGATTCTATACGATGTTAAAATTCAATCTAAACAATCAGATAGTCAATAAAAATATTTTAAATTTTTTGGTAAAAGTTCCTTTCTGACTTTAAGATAGTAAATTGAAATGTTCTTTGAAATTATTTTACAAACCCTTTGGCGACTCTTTAGGAAATATGCAGGAGCGACTTAGTTTTATGGATAACGAATTTGATTTTGAATCGAGGTATTTCCCGATGGGTGCAAGAATGTATGATGCAAGAATAGGACGGTTTTTATCTGTTGACCCGTTATTTGAAAAGTTCAGGAATCAAAGTCCGTATAATTATGCTTTTAATTCACCCATGGTAAAGAGCGACCCAAGCGGGCTTGCACCGAAGGGAGAGAAGAATAAGGATAAATTGCTTGAGATAAAAAACTAATTTAGATAGTAGTCAAATAAAGAGAAAATAGTTCAACACTAGCAGTCAAAAACGAAGTTAGAATTTTAAATATGTGTGAATTGACAAAGATGAAGATATAAGATGTGACCGGAGGTTATAGTGGTGGAATCGTGTTAGCAATACAATAGTCGAATCATATGGCTTTTGCTCAAGCAAAAAAAGACAGTTCTACAACTTTTTATTGCAACTTATCAATATCATCGAGATGATTTTAATTATCTTTTTCATAGATAAATATTTATAACATTTAAATCAAATTACTTTAGTATGAAAAGAATTTTCCTTACACTGTTAGCAATATTAATTTGCTATCAAACTGCAACTGCTCAAACAGCAAGTGATGTATTAGAAAATGGAATCCCTGTAGAATCCGGAGAAAAGATATTTCTTCAGTATGATAATAATGCTATTAATTATGTCTCGGCTAAAAGTCTAAGAGATGTTACTAACCCTCCAGACTTTACTATTCTGAAAGATTCTACAATTTTCCTATTATCCAAAAAAAGTATTAATGTTTATTTACTTCCATTAAATCCTTTGAATTTTAGTTGTAATACTGTAAATAAAGTTGTAATAGACCCAATCAACGAAGCAGCTACAATTGCATTAGGTTCTATATTTGATGTGCTTGGCTCTTTTAAATCAGCTGCTACACCACCTGCTGCTATTCCTTCAAAAGCAGGTAAGTGTGATACATTATTTCATTATTTAGATTCCACAATAAACACAATTCAAAGAAAATTAAACGATAACCAAAAGTCTAAAATCGTGGATGTTTTTAATGGATTGAAATCATTAACATTTATTGATGAAAAACAAACCATTGAAAGTTTATTAAATTTCAAATCCAGTATAAGTGATATTGAAAATTATTTTAAGGATGTAGAGTTATTAATAAATAAAACAAGAGTTAGTGTTAATGAATATGATTGTCACAGTCCCGAAATAGCATATAGTATTAAGTATATTTTCAACGCACTTCTGAAAGATTTGTCAGATGTATTAAAGGAACAGAAAAAGAGACTGGAAAACCTTCAATCTGTATACAACCTTGTAGAAAAAGCACAAAAAGATGCAAGTATAGGAGGTGGAGTTTTAGGTTTAAGATGGTGTATCAAATTAGGTGAAGTAAGTCCAGATGAAGGTAAAATTTCTATCTATACGATTACAATAAAAGATGCTGGTTATAAACTTTCAGATTCAAATGAAGTTGGTAACAAAGAGTTAAATGATATTTTAGTTAAAACAATTAGATTAAGAGAGTTTCAACTTTTCGTTCCCGAAGTTTCAATTGGAACTGCATTTACTTTTTTCAAATATAACACATATGGAACAAGAACAGATTCAACTGGACAACAGTATGTTGCATCACCAACAGAAAACACTATCCGAAATCTGAATTATACAGCAATGATAAATTTCAACTATTATATTCCAAATTCTCTTCTTCACCCATTATGGCAAATAGGAGTAGGAATTA
>JBEKWK010000500.1:0-2937 GCA_049513175.1 FCB group bacterium | reverse complement strand
GAAAATCTAATTTGATTTAAGATTTTAGATTTAAAATATATAATGTCATTCTGAACGAAGTGAAGAATCCAGAATATTAGATTTACTCAACATATTACCAACTTGCGTTGGAATGACAGCTAAGGAAATAATACTTTATACTAATGAGTTTTGTTGATGGAAGGTGTTTTTGTAATTTTGTTAAAATAAGTTTAAAATTTACATTAAAAGCATAAAGGTTTATGATGGAAAAGGAACCTCGTTGGAAATTGCGTTTTGAAAATTATGAAAAGGCTTTTAATAAGCTTTCACAAATTTTAAAAAGAGACAGTCTCGACGAATATGAACAAATGGCTCTAATCCAGGCTTTTGAATTTACCTTTGAGCTTGCCTGGAAAACGATGAAAGATTATTTGATTGAATCCGGCTTTAAGGTAACAGGTCCTAAAGAAGCTATCCGTCAGGCATATAATGCAGAGTACATCAAAGACGGGGATGTTTGGATGGAAGCTATCGAAAAAAGAAACGAATCTTCTCATGCTTATGACGACACAATTTTGGCAACTACAATAGATTTCATAAGAAATGTTTTTTATAATACGGCAGAGAATTTTTATAAGGATTTTAAATTGAAAATGGCTGAAAAATGAGTTTCGGATTTACTGAAAAACAGTTTAACATTATACTTGGCATTATTTCAAAATATTCTGAAATAGAAGAAGCTATTATTTTTGGCTCCAGGGCGGATGGTACAAACAAGGAAGCTTCAGATGTGGACATTGCTATAAAATGTTCAGCTTTAGGATTTCATATAAGGGCAAGATTATTAACAGATTTCGAGGAGAGCAGTCTCCCTTTTTTCTTTGATGTAGTTGACTTCAATGGTAACAGAAATGAAAAATTAAAAGGTCATATAGATAATTTTGGGAAAGTTTTTTATAAGAAAGGTACAACAATTTTGAATGCTGAGTTCTGAATTCTGAATTCAGAATAATAATTTTATAAAGTTATATAATAGTGAAATAATATTAATTCCATTTCTATTAAATATTTATATTATGAGTTTATTAATTTAAGTTCTCCCTCCATCAATAAAAACAAGTTTTAATTGTCTTCTATTTATTAATTCGATTTTGTATCTACTGAAATATCCTTCGAAATAACCTGCAGTTGGGGAATAAAGATAGCTTAAATCAAGTATACCAATATTGTGATTATATACAAGAACTATAGTACAGTACTTACTGTCTGTATAATCTTTTATTAGGAATGCTAAATTGGGCTCGTTATAAAAATTAATTTCTTTAAGATTATTATAATCATTTTCAAGTTTATATATTGAACCAGGGGCTTCTCTGTTTTCATAGATATTTACATTACTTTTCAAGGTATTGGTATGCATCCATTCCCAAATATTTTTTTGATGAAAATTTTCTAGTGAATCTGAATGATATATACTTTTGATTTCTTTTAAAGCTAATTGTAGATTTAAACAATTTAGGTGACAATATTCTAATATATTATCACCTTTAAGTTTTTTAAAGAACATATAAAAAAAAGAAAATTGTTCTATCTTTTCAATAGCATTATGCCAAAATTTATATTCGTCTATTAAAAGTTTTTCCGTCAAATTATGATGCTGTCGGATGAGAACATATAAGTATTCAGCTTTTAATTCTTGAATGCTCGTATACTCATTTTCTATTGCTGCATTTCTTATATTCTCACAATATTTGGAACAAATTTGATATGCCCTATTGCTCAAAGTCGAATCAAAGTGGTTATTTAAAATTTCGAGAAGAAAATGTGAATATTTGGAATTTTCATTATCAATTTTATTTAAAAAATTTCTTGTAAGAATAGTATCAATATCAAATATTTCTAATATTGGTAAATATTCTATAGAAGACATAGTAGAATCCAAGCCATATTTATCTAAATGGTCTGATATTTCTTGGGTTGAGATTTTCTTGATTTGTCCTTCCAGATTAAAAGAAAAAAGGAAGAATAAAATTATACTAATTATTTTAATATATTTCATTTTAATTCCAACACAACCGGGCAGTGGTCTGAGCCTTGAACTTCGGGCTGTATATATGCTTTTTTAACAGATTCTTTCAAATCTGATGAGACCCAATTATAATCAATTCTCCATCCGACGTTGTTTTCTCTTGCTCTTCCGCGTGCACTCCACCATGTATAAAATCCGTTTCCTTCGTTGAAAAGTCTGAATGTATCTATATAATTGTGTTGTTCCATCCAATCCAATTTTGTTCTTTCTATGGGCAAAAATCCGGAAGTGTTGATATTTTCCTGTGGACGGGCAAGGTCAATTTCTTTATGAGCTGTGTTATAATCTCCTGATATAATTACCTTGTTTCCTTTTTTTCTTAACTTTTCAATATAGGAAAACAAAGCATCATAAAATTCAAGTTTGTAATCTAATCTCTCGGAGTCAGTATAGCCCTTGGGAAAATAAATATTGAATAAAATAAAATCCTTGAATTTCATCTCTATAAAGCGACCTTCTCCATCGAATTTTTCTATTCCGAATTTATTATTTACTTCAAGAGGTTTAATTTTTGTGAATACTGCAACGCCGCTATAGCCTTTTTTAACAGAGCAGGTGTGAAAGAAATTTTGATAGCCTGAGGGGCATTGCAAATCTTTATCAATTTGTTCCAGGTCAGCTTTTATTTCCTGGAGGCAGATAATATCAGGCTTTTCTTTTTCTATATATGTAAAGAGTTTATTATCTTTTGTGATAACATCATAACGCTTGCTGGCGTTCTGCCCTGTGGCAGCCCTGTAACCGTTTATGTTCCATGTAATGATTTTCATATATGTTTTTGATTTTAATTATTGTAATTAAACATGTTTTTCGTCATTTATTTCATAATCATTAGTTCCTGTTTGTAAAGTAAAGTAAAAAGTAGTACCGGAATTTAATTGACTTTT
>JBEKWK010000499.1:0-3795 GCA_049513175.1 FCB group bacterium | reverse complement strand
ATTCCAGCGAAAGCTGGAATGACAAACAAAGGTTTTTAAATCTACCCTTAAAATTTAGAACTGCTAACTGCTCATTACTAAATACTAACTGAACGTAAAATTGCCTGCCCAAAAATACTATAATAACGGTTTTCCATTAAATGTTATTGTCTTTAAAAGTGTTTCGGATTTAGCGACCGCCTCCTTTGGCAAAGGAGCATAAAACAAGGGTTCTGCGTATTTCTGTCCTTCGTGAAGCATCCAATTAATAGCATTTACAATTTCTTTTGCTTTTGCTTCAGTTCTGTTACCATAAGCCAGTTCCTTATAAAGAATAATCCATGTAAAACTACTAATAGGATAACCCTGTGCGGCATCAGTATTAGTAAGCGAAGTTCTTGTGTCAGCCGGTAAATTAACATTCGCCGCTAAACTTGCGGAGTTTATTGAAGGCTCTATAAAATTTCCCGCTTTATTTTTTATTAAAGCAGCGGGCATATTATTTGCTTTTGAATAAACAAGCTCTACATATCCTAAAGCCCCTTGTGTTTGTTGTATCAAACCGGCAACACCCGAATTACCTTTACCGCCCAAACCTGTGGTCCAGTTCAAAGATTTTCCCGTACCAATACTTTTTGCCCATGAATCGGACACTTTTGTAAGATAATCGCTGAAAATGAATGTAGTGCCACTTCCATCAGAACGGTGAACGACAACGATTTTTGTTGAAGGCAGTTTTAATTCAGGATTTAAGCTCGTTATATTCTTATCATTCCACTTAGATATTTTACCTGAAAAAATATCTGCAATCAAGTCACCGGTTAATTTTATTATCGGATTACCCGGAAGATCACCTGCCTGGGCTAATTCCTTTTCATCCATAAAAGCATCTGTTGCTCCAAAATCAACAGTTTTGTCAGTTAACTGCCTTATTCCGCCACCTGAACCGATAGCCTGGTAATTCACTTTGACATTATTGATTTTGTGATATTCATCGAACATTTTTGAATAAAAAGGGTAAGGGAACGTAGCACCTGCACCTAATAATTCGACACTTCCCGAAGTCGTGTCTTCGGTTTTTGCCTGTTCTTTCTTTTCGGACCCGCAGGAATAGAAAAGAAAAATTGCAAACATTATTAATATATATTTTTTCATAAAAACTCCGTATTGAAAAAAAATTACAGCAGTGGTTTACCGCCATAAGTAATTGTCTTTAGTAAAGCCTCTGACTTTCTAACAGCCTCTTTCGGTAGAGGAGAATAATACAAAGGTTCGGCAAATTTTTGCCCTGTATGCAACATCCAATTGATTAAGTTTACTAATGCTTTTGCTTTAGGTTGGGTAATATTGCCATATTTTAGTTCTTTATAAATTATTATCCACGTAAAACTGCTAATCGGATAACCTTGTGCCGCATCAGTATTTGTTAAAGATGTACGAGTATCTGCCGGTAAATTCACATTAGCAGCCAGGCTGGTTGACTTAATCGAAGGCTCTATAAAATTACCCGATTTATTCTTTATTAATGCTACAGGCATATTATTACTCTTGGAATAAACAAGTTCAACATACCCGATAGAACCCGGTGTTTGCTGGACTAAGCCGGCAACACCCTGATTACCTTTGCCCCCCAAGCCAACGGGCCAATTTAAAGATTTGCCTGTACCTATACTGTTTGCCCATGTTTGAGAAACTTTTGTCAAATAATCACTGAAAATGAAAGTTGTGCCACTGCCATCCGAACGATGAACGACTACAATATCCGATGATGGAAGCTTAATTCCGGAATTTAATTTTGTAATCCTTGAATCATTCCATTTTGTAATTTTTCCTGCAAAAATATCAGCAACTACATCGCCCGTAAATTTTAATTTTGGTATTCCGGGCAGATTATAGGTAACACATACTGCACCAAGACACATTGGAAAATGTACAATGGGAGCACCGGCCTGGGTAAGTTCCTTTGCATCCATAAATGCATCTGTAGCACCGAAGTCAACAGTTTTATCGTTTAATTGTCTTATTCCTCCACCTGAACCTATTGCCTGATAATTCACTTTTATATTTGTGCTTTTATTATATTCATCAAACATTTTTGAATATAACGGGAAAGGAAATGTAGCTCCCGCTCCAAGTATTTCGACATTGTCCGGCATTGGTGGAGCAGATTTTGCTATTTCAGTATTGCTTGTAATTAAATAGCCTAAAAGTGTAATTGAAAATATAAAAAAGATAATTTTTTTCATAGATATTCCTTTTAATTAAATAAAAATACCAACATTGATTTATAATACAAAACTTTAAATTTAGTATTTCAAATTTTTAATTCTTAATTTTTAATTCTTAATTATATGTTAAACTGCATTGTGAGTTTTATTAAATTAACATCAGGACTTGCTTTGGATTTCAAATAATTTTTATCAAAATCAAGCAATAAAATATTGCTATGTCCTAAATCATAACCTAAACCTACAATAATTCTATTGTTGTTCTCTAAAGTTTTGGCATCTGAGTTGGGAACGAAGCTATCGTACCTTACAAATAATCTCCATGGGTCCATTCTTCCCATTGCAAAGATTGAATAACCGTCTATTTTGGTTGCTACTTTTGCAGCAGAAAGACTACCGCTTGCATTACCTTTTCCTGCAAAATATTGACCTGTAACGGTAATATTTTGACTTTCAAATGATAACATTCCCGTATTTGATGACCAATCAGGTATAGTATCATTAACTGTTTTTTGTGCGGCATTACCTTTTCCACTGAAAATTCCTAAATATGAAAGTTGTAATCCTGGAATTATATCGGGTATTGGTCTTATGGAAAGTCTTGCCTGCAATGTTTTATTGAAATTCGCTTCTATTTTATTATACCCTGCACCGTTATAAACACCGAAAGCTAAACTGCCGTATCGTCCTGCATAAGCACCGTCAACAGTTTTCTTGTAATTGTCATCCATATCACCACCGAAATTTGTCAAGGCGGTTACACCGAAATCTGCAGATGCAAAAAGGCTATTTCGTTCCATAAACATTGTACCCTGCATTCTGTTAGTATTAATCGCCTCTTCAAAATCGAGCCATGGTGTATGAACCATGCCTGCTTCGATGTTAGGTTTTGTGAAAAATGCAAAATCATCGAATTTAAAATTTGCATAAGCATATTTCAGTTTTAATTCCACGTTGCCGGTAGCATCTTGAAAAACATCAGTAGTCACTCTAACTGATAAAAATTTATAAATATTCTTCTTTACTGTAAAATAAGCTCTGTTCACACTAAAAGCATTATTTACATAATCTCCTTGTTGATTAAATTGACCTTGATATGCAAGGTAGCCTAATAAATTAAAAGTAAAAGGGTCTGTGCTTAATGCGTCATCAGCAGCTTTTGCAGTGACATTCCATAAGCATGCAAACATAATACATAGTCCAATCAAACTGGTTTTAAACCTAAACATATTCTCTCCTATAAGTGAAAAAAAATAAATAATTTTAGTTACATTCTCATCAAGTGTACAAAAATTGCTGTTTAGTGTGAAGATAGTATTAAAGAATTGTTAAGATTGTGTTAAGAATGGTGTGATGTTCCCACAATATAATGCACAATATATTAAAGAGAGGAAAATTTATTAAATTAAATTTCCAAATGATAGAGGGAAAATAAAATAATAATAATTTAATAATATTTTTTTAATTTGTTTTTACAACTATTTAACATAATTCTTAAACTAAAACATTATGCCGGACAATATTTTTGAAGAGTACAAAGATTACTACCGTGTCAGAGCAGAGCGGTATGCAGACAATCCTAATTACC
>JBEKWK010000498.1:0-2970 GCA_049513175.1 FCB group bacterium | reverse complement strand
AAATTAATTTTTGAACCGAATATTCCTTTTCCTAAGAAATCTCTTTCCTCACATTGTTTCAAAGCCCTTCTGAGTCTTTTAATAGCAAGAGGATATTCGGCACGGGCATAAATATATGCTTCATCGGCTCCGATTGCATAAGCTGCAATCATCATACCTTCCAGTACAGCATGGGGGTCCCCTTCGAGGACACTTCTGTCCATAAAAGCACCCGGGTCGCCTTCATCCGCATTGCAAATAATATATTTCTTATCTCCTTCAGCCTGCCTTGCGAATTTCCATTTCATGCCTGAAGAAAACCCTGCACCGCCTCTGCCTCTCAAACCGGATTTTATTGCTATATCAATTACTTCTTCAGGAGAATATTCTTTCAGAACTTTCTGAATAGCCTGGTAGCCATTATATGCAATGTATTCATCAATAGAGCGGGGGTCAATAATACCGCAATTTCTTAAGACAATTCTAACCTGTTTGTTAAATAAATCTTCGATTGTTCCATCATTATTGACATTGACAATCCATTCTTTAACGGGGTTATTATCCATCAAATGAGCCAGGACGATTTTTTTTGCTCTTTCGGGTGTTACATTAGCATATAAGAAACTTTTCTTTGCTTCATCAACCACTTCCACCAATACTTCGTCATAGCATCTTCCCATGCAACCTGTTTCAATCACCTTCACATCAAGATGATTGGCTTCAATCTCATTTATAATTTCTTTGTAAACGCTTTCACCGCCGGCAGAAATGCCGCAGGTGCCTAATCCAACTTTTACTTCTTTCATAGCTTTTATTTAATTTTTCTGACCGTTTCTGTATTTTCTTAATATTTTCCTGATTTTATCTGGTGTAAGTCCGCCATGAGTTTCTTCATTAATTACCATAGCCGGAGCTAAAGAACAACATCCGAGGCATGCAACGGATTGCAAAGAAAAAATACCGTCATCGGTAGTTTCTCCTACACCTATGCCTAATTCGTCTTCTAATGCAGCCAATATTCTTTTTGCTCCATTCACATGACAGGCAGTACCTTCACAAATCCTTACTAAATTTTTGCCCAAGGGTTTCAAACGGAACTGTGCATAAAAAGTTATTACACCATAAATATCTGCTGCGGGTATTCCTGTCAATTCGCTGATATAATAAATCGCTTTTTCCGGTATGTAACCGTAAGACTCTTGTGCAGACTGAAGCAATGGTATTAATGAGCCGTCCTGGTCTTTTTTTGTAATCAGGTCAATCTTAAAATTTTTAATTTCCTGTTGTTCGATTTCCATTACTGATATATTTTCCATAACACAATCTTATATTTATTCTTATTAAATTCTTTTTTACATTTCATACATTGATATAATGGGGAATTTCTTTACTTTTAATACACCATCAAGTGTAGAAATCTTGTTTTTTATAAGGTTATCAATCTCTGAGAATTGTGTACCATGAACCAAGAGAACAAGATTATACCTGCTTTCGGTGTAATCGCAATGAATTACATTATCATCAAAATAAAGAGTAGGGTAAATGCTTTCCAGCTTATCCTTCTCGATTTCAATTAATACATAAGCACTAACCGCATTGCTGAACTCTCTCATCTGAAAATCCGATGAATCTATAGAGAAAACATTTAAGATATTCTTTAAGCTGTCATCAAGAACCGGATTTGTAATTTCAAGAAAATCCAATTTCTTTATACCTTTTATATTTTTGAATTTATTATCACATACTTCTCGGCATCCGTCGAGACTGTGAGACTGGACAAGCAGGAAAATATCATAATCTCCCGTTGTGGCATCGCAATAAAGAACATTATTATCGAAATACAACTGCCTGTAAACTTCAAAGAAATTTACATTTTCGTCTAACTTTAATAAAGCATAAGCCGAGTAGGTTTTAATTTCTTCTTTTTCTTTAATTACTAGCGGTGGTGTTTTAGACGTAGGTTTGATTAATTTTTGTTCTTTGGCAATGTCTTCGATTTGTTCGCTTAGCTCCTGTGCAGTGAAAGGCTTTTCAAGCAATCTGCTTATCGAGATATTTTTAAGTTCTTTGGTATTAATATCATCGGAATACCCGGTGATAAAAATAATACTTGTATCAGGGAATCTGGACCTGAAAATTTTGCCAAGTTTAATACCGTCAATGTCAGGCAATTTAACGTCAAGGACGATAGTATCGAAATTAGTATTGTTTTTCTTTGATTGGTCTAATTTCTTCATAGCAGAGATACCGTTTTCACACGGTTCAATCTGGTAACCTTCCTGGCTGAGTCCTAAAGATAATGACCTTCTTAATGAAGTTTCATCGTCAACTAATAATACTTTCTTTTGCATTTTTTAACCTTTGTATATAATGAACAATAAAATTAATATCAAAATTCTATATTTATTATATACATTTTCTATGCCAAAAACTTTAAAATTTTAATTATCAAGCACTTACTAAAATAATCGAAGATTTATAATTTATTCTCTACTGTTAAAAATATTTACATATATAATTAATATTGTTGAAATATAACAAATTACTAACTGTTAAATAATTTAACGATTTTTATAATTGTAATATTTTATTACAATACTTTCTACTTTTATAGAGTTTTTTAATGATAATTTATCAATTTATTATATAATAATTCCAAAATTAAGAAATATTTTTAGAAAAATAACAAAAAATTATAAGAATTAAAGCAAAATATAAATAATTTTTCCTCATTAAACACTTAAAATTCATTTTTTCGTTTATACTGTTTATGTTATCTTAGTAAGTTTATATATTCTGAATTTTTAAATATTCATACTTTAATGTCGAAACCGAAAGAAAATAATATAAATCAAGAAAGAACTGCATATACTTTTGATAATTATACTGAAATGTCGGATATAATTGTCAGAGGGGCATCGGAGCATAATCTCAAAAAGGTAAACGTGGAAATACCACGCGATAAATTTGTTGTGATTACGGGTATTTCGG
>JBEKWK010000497.1:0-2972 GCA_049513175.1 FCB group bacterium | reverse complement strand
TAATATTATTTTTTTTCTTACTTCAAGTTTCTTCTGATGCCCAGAATGCAAATGATATTCTACATGAAATGCACAAAACAACACAAAATCTAAAGAGCGTTACTTTTACAGTTGAATATAAAGTTAAAGTTTCCACAGAGGACAAACCCCATAATGCTAATGTTAAATTTTTGCTCAAAAGGGATAATAATATAAAAGCAATTAATTCTAAAGTAAAGTTGGAATATGATAATGGCAAAATAATAGGTTTTGATGGCAGGTTTTATAAATATATAAATACTAAAGAAAAGAAATTGACCATAATTGATTCTTGTTATAATTCGGTTGGAAGAATAAAAGGTAATTGGGTCGGCAATCCTATATCAATTATGCTGCCGAATGATACTATTGAATTCAGATTTGATGAGAAATTAATGTATGAGTTAGACCAAAAATTTTATATAATAGATGATATTGATTGTTATAAAATCAGTTTATTGTTTCAAAATACAAGCAAAGTAGACCATAATGATGATGAACAGTTTGAAACTGAATCCAGAACTGAATATTATATCGGCAAGAAAGATTTTTTGCCAAGAAAATATTGTAAATACTCGATATATAGCGATAGTACAACCTTTAGTACCGAATATATTTTTCAGGATGTGAAAATTAATCCTAAACTAAGTGATTCCATTTTTAATCTTACCGCTCCGGATGGTTATACAGTAGAGAATTACAAACCGGAACCTTTGCCTGAAATATTGAAACCTGGAACCCAGGCTCCGGATTTTACTCTTAAAAATGAGAATGGTGAAGATGTTAATCTTAAAATGTTAAATGGCAAAATTATCATACTTGATTTTTGGGGGACTTGGTGCCATTGGTGTTGGAAAGCCATGCCAATGATACAAAAAGCTTATGAAAAATATAAAGACAAGGGGATAATATTTTATGGTATTAGCTGTAATGAGAAACCTAAAGCCGAGCCGGCTAAATTTATGAAGCAAAACAATTATACTTACGGGTTACTGCTAAATGGGAATGACGTGGCTAAAAGTTATAATGTTTTTGGTTTTCCCACTTTATATATAATTAACAAAGAAGGTACTATTATTCAATCAACTGCAGGATATAGGAAGGATTTGGATACATATATAAGTGATATTTTGGATAAAGAACTAGAAAAGTAAAACGTACAACTCCAATGGAGTTGATTTTGATAGCTATGCTTCTCAAGATTGATTTTTTAATTCTTAATTTTTAATTCTAAATTTTACATTAACTAAAAGCTTACATCCTTGAAGTCGTCAATCATTTGCAGGCTGCGAACAGCTCTTCTATCTTCATTGTCTAGTTCATGAGCCTTCTGGTAAGCCTTGCGTGCTTCGTATTTATTGTCGAGATTCATGTAGGCATCCCCTAGCTGTGCATAAGCGGCAGGTGCATCAGGATTTTTTTTAATTACTTCTTTGAAATTATTGACTGCTTCTTCGTAATTGCCGAGCCTGAGATTCGTAGTTCCGAGATGGAAAAATGCTATTGAAAAATTAGGATTCTTTTGAGTAACGATGGTGTAATGTTTTCTTGCGTCTTTCAAATGCCCGTAATGAGAATTAGTTATACCCAGCCAGTAATGAGCTATGAGGAAGCCTTCGTCAATCTCGAGAACTTTTTGAAGGCATTTTATTGCTTCTTTGATTTTTACCTGGCGGTAGTATGCAAGTCCTAAATCGAAAAGTGCCGTGGGATAATTCGGTAGCAGTTCCACAGCTTTTTCAAGATATTCAACAGCCTGGTCAAGCATTCCGATTCTATAAAAAACATTGCCGGCATGTTTATAGACAATCCCCAAATCAGGATTTCTTTCTAATGCCTGCTTGTAATATCCGATAGCCTGTAAGTAATCGCCATTAGTCTCAGCCTGGTATGCGGCGAGAACATCGGGGTCGTCCGAATCGAATGTTTGTGGTTTACTTTCACGCATGACAGACTCTTAATTAGTTATTACAAATATTAACAATATCTAATCTTTGCTTTCATCATCATGGTCTACTAGTCCGGATAATCCTCTCCTCGCTTTATTGTCGTCGGGGTCTAATTCAAGAGCCTTATTGTATGAGATTTTAGCTTCGTTGACCATATTTAAATTTGAATATGCGTCTCCCAATAATGCGAATGCTGACGCATTATCAGGATTAAGTCTAATTAAAGTATTAAAATTATCTATTGCTTCGCTGTAATAGCCAAGCCTAAGGTTAGTAACCCCAAGGTGGAAAAAAGCTATAATAAATTCGGGATTTTTCTGTGTAAGCTGAGTAAAGTGTGATTTTGCCCTGAATAATTGCCCGTAATGATAATAAAAAATCCCTGCATAATAATTTGCCATTAAATAATCAGGGTCTAAATCCAGGACGGATTCCATACATCCGAAGGCGTCTTTCAGCCTTGCCTGGCGATAATAGGCAAGACCTAATTCGTACCTTGCAGAAGCGTAATCGGGGAGTAATTCCACAGCTTTTTCGAGACAGGGGACGGCTTCCGAAAGATTGCCCAATCTATAATAAATGTTACCCATATGCCTGTAAATTGTACCCGAATCGGGAAATTTCTCAAGAACGATTTTATAATTCTCGATAGCTTTTTGAAATTTTCCGTTAATTTCAGAATGATACGCGACGATTAAATCAGGGTCATCGTATTCCTGAGTGTTCAGCTTATACTCAGCCATAATATTACCTAAATAAGAATAAAATATTTCTCCCATTGTCTAATACGGGAATTAATTTACTTTATTATTAATTATTTTAATTTATCCCCGGGAAATAAATTACACGGGGATGTACATACAAATATACAACTTAAAATTTCATCGGGACAGGTTTTTCACCCGTATAATCATAAAAACCTTTTTTGGTTTTTCGACCATAATATCCGGCAGCTACCATTTTCTTCAAAAGTGGAGCAGGACGGAAACGCGGGTCGCCGATATC
>JBEKWK010000496.1:0-2995 GCA_049513175.1 FCB group bacterium | reverse complement strand
AGCTGCCGACGGAGAAGAATGTATTCTCGGACTCGATGTGGGTTCTACAACAACCAAAGCGGTAGTTATCCGCGTAAAAGACAATGCAATTTTAGGGTCAATCTATCTTTATACTCTTGGTAATCCAATTCATGCATCCAAGCAATGTTATTCCGAGCTTTTAAAACAGATACCCCAAAAAATAAATATTAAAGGACTTGGAGTAACCGGTTCAGGCAGGCATATAGCGGGATTGCACGCATTGACCGAAGGCATATTCAATGAGATTATTGCCCATGCTACTGCCGCAGTATATTTTGACAGTGAGGTTGATACCATTTTTGAAATTGGCGGTCAGGATGCAAAATATACTTATATAGTTAATAAAGTGCCTGCTGATTATGCAATGAATGAAGCTTGTTCAGCGGGTACAGGCTCTTTTATAGAAGAATCAGCTTATGAAGCTTTAGGGATAAAAGTAACAGATATTGAACCAATCGCTATGCAGGGAGAAAGACCTCCTAATTTCAGCGACCAGTGTGCCGCATTTATCAGCTCAGATATTAAGACTGCATTACACGAAAATTTATCCAAAGAAAACGTTGTAGCAGGTTTGGTTTATTCAATCTGTTTGAATTATATTAACAGGGTTAAAGGTTCAAGAACTGTTGGAAAAAAAATCTTTATGCAGGGTGGTGTTTGTTATAATAAAGCTATTCCTATAGCTATGGCTGCACTGACTGGAAAGGAAATTATTGTCCCTCCTGAACCCGGATTGATGGGTGCATTTGGAGTTGCTTTGGAGGTTAAAGAGAAACTTGAATTAGGATTGATGCTCCCAGGCAGCTTCTCTCTAAAAGAACTTTCTGAGCGTGAGGTTACCTACAAAAAGCCTTTTATTTGTAAAGGCGGAAGAGAAAAATGCGATTTGAAATGCAGTGTGAATTTAATTGAAGTTAACGGGAAAAATTATCCATTCGGTGGTGCCTGCGATAAATATTATAACTGGACTCATAAAAGAACTTTCGATATTGACCAATATGATTATGTAAAAAGGAGACAGGGACTTACTTTTGAGAAGTATGCACCTGATGTCGTACTTCCTGAAGCTGCCAAATCGGTAGGAATAAATTTATCTTTTCACACTCATACTATTTATCCATTATACTATAATTTCTTTACTAAATTAGGCTTTAAAGTTATTCTATCTGATACAGTAAATGAAGAGGGATTAGAGAGAGAAATATCTTCCTTCTGCTACCCCGGGCAATTGTCATTATGTTTGTTTAAAGATTTATTAAATAAAAATCCCGACTATTTCTTTGTTCCCGAAATTTTTGAAATGTATGTTGAAGATTCCGAGTACCAGAGACTGGATTTCAACTGCACTTGTGTTTTTGTAAGCGGCGAGCCGTTTTATTTGAAACAAGCATTTAAGGATTATGAACTCAACGGAAGGTTAATTACTCCATTTTTTAATTTCGGTAACGGCTTTGCAAAAGAAGAAAAAGTTTTCTTTGAAGTTGCTAAACAAATGGGCGTTGAAGATGAGAAAAAAGTAAAAGATGCCCTCGATTTTGCTTTGAAAATGCAGGATGAATATAACAAAGAACTATTTTCCATGGGTGTGGAATTTTTAGAATTTCTGGAAAATAATCCTGAAGAAATTGCTATTGTCTTAGTCGGGAGACCATATAATGCTTTTACTGAAACTGCAAACAAAGGTATTCCACAAAAGGTCGCTTCACGAGGAGTATATGTTGTACCTTTTGATATGTTCGATTACCGCATGGAGAAAATTGATGATAATCAGTATTGGGAAGGTGGCAAAAAAATACTTAAAGTTGCACAGTTAATTAAAAGGCATCCTCAACTTTATGCTACATATGTATCGAATTATTCCTGTGGTCCCGATTCAATGCTTATGACAACATTCAGGACATTGATGGGAACCAAGCCATATCTTACCCTTGAACTTGACGGGCATACCGCCGATGCAGGAATTAATACAAGAATTGATGCCGCATTAGATATAATAAAAAATTACAGAAAAATTGAATATAAAATTAAGGATGAAGATTACTCCGATTTTAATCCTGCAAAAATAGAGTTTGATGAATTCCAGGGATATTTTATTGGCTCAAATGGAGAAAAAATTCTTTTATCTGACCCACGGATTGATATATTAATTCCCTCAATGGGCGATTTAGCGGCGGAGATATTTGCCGCAGGTTTGAGAAATATGGGCTATAATGCAAAACATTTGCCGGAAGGGAATCCTGAAATATTAAAATACGGACGTGCAAATTCGAGTGGAAAAGAATGTCTCCCATTGCTTTTGTGTGCCGGTTCTCTTTTGGATTATCTTGAAAATAAATGGGACAGAAAACAATATGTAGCTTTCTTCATAGTTCAGGGAGCAGGCAATTGCAGGCTTGGGCAGTACCCAGTATTCCTAAGGGATTTAATAAAGAAGAAAAGATTAAAAAATGTTGCAACACTTGTTTTAATGAATGAGGATGGTTTTGCAGGCTTGGGACCTAAATTTTCGCTGAGAGGTATGCAAAATTTAATCACAAGCGATGTGATGGATGATATTCGTTCAGGTATAATGGCTAATGCAGTAGACCCTATTCATGGGTTAAAAGTTTTTTATGAAGAGTATAAAAAAATTATTCAAACAGCAGAAACTCAGCCTGAAAATTTATATAAAGCATTAAGTATTTTTTCAAAAGCAATTGAACAAAAAGTGCCGACCAGAGTTCATTTAAAAGATTTTAAATATATTGCATTGGTTGGGGAGATTTATGTAAGACGAGACCATTTTTCACATAAATGGCTAAATAAATATTTTGCTAAAAAAGGATTTGTCATCAAGGATTCATATATAAGCGAATGGATTTTTTATGTAGACTATTTGCTGGGTAAAAAACTTTTAGAACCGGAAGCATCCTTCAAAAATAAATACGAGAGATTTGCAAGAAATATTTTCATGAGATATTCCGAATTCAGGATT
>JBEKWK010000495.1:0-3005 GCA_049513175.1 FCB group bacterium | reverse complement strand
ATTTACTCCAGGGTTAAATGATAAACCGAAAGCAAAGTCATTTATACCCGCATCATCTTGTATCAAACTATTTGAATATACGACTCGGTAATTGTATCCTGCAAAAATAGTACCCTGCAAAAAGAAATAAAATTTACCACCAAGACTAAGATAATATCGTGTAAAAGGGGCTAATGATATCTGGTGTGCACGTATTAATTCCGATACAACCGGTTGTGTTGAATCAGTAGTGTTATAATCTGAGTGAGATATACCATAACCAATACTCAACCCGATTAGAAAATTATCTGAAAGAAAAATCCCAAAGTTTGGAGAAATTGAAAATGAATAGCTATTTCTTATTCCATTTGCAATTACCTTACTATTTTCTTTTGAGAAATCTCCTGATAAAGAAAATCCCAATAATGATTTACCCTGTTGTATTTGCGGATAAACATTATAAAAACAAAATATAAAGAAGAGAACCGAAAAATAATATTTTTTCATTTTTCACTTTTAATTATTTAATAAATTTATTTAACAACTATTAATTTCTTTGTTATGATTTCCTTCCCGGTATTTAATTGGCAAAAATATACTCCTGGGCTAACAATGAAGCCTTTGTCACCGGTACCATCCCAGGTAAATGTATAATATCCGGACGAAAAATAATTATCTGCTATTTGCTTGATTAAAATTCCCTGAGAATTAAAAATATTCAATCTTATTCTCGAATCTTCATTCAGACTAAAAGATATATTTGTACTTTTCAATACGGGATTTGGATTATTGTCAAACAATTCGTTTTTTGAAATTGTAATTTTATTCTCAACACTGACCGTAGGAGATATGTATAATGAAAATGTTGCATTAATGAGAACAGGATTTCTCAGGCTATTAGTGTTATTAAGGAAAGCATACCAGGGTTTATCTTCCGGTGCATAAAATTGCTCTGTTCCGCTTGCTGTGCTTATAGAAGGCAAATATGCAGAAAAGCTTTGTTTAGAATTACATTGATTGAAATTATCTTCATCAGCTATAAAGAAATTGATTTTTCCATTATCATTTTCTAGAATAGTATTCGTATTATTCATATCATCGAAATAATTAGTCCAGTTGATAACCTGTTTTTCAGCAGTATAGTTTACTTTCAATAAATAATTCTTTAAAGTGTCCTGTGTTACTAAGGTAGTATAGTTGTTTGCAGGCATTGAACCTGCGGCTTGAATCTGATAGTTGTACTCTTTGCCTTCAGGAATATTATCAATAAGACTGAGAACACTGTTTTGAGAAACAGGATTATTTCCTATGGGCGAATCCATTCGTGCATAAAAATTCAGCCCCTTATCAACAAAAAATGAACATTTGCCTTCATTGTCCGTTATTCCATAAGAACTGATATAAATATTGGAAGAATCTAATGTTCCTAATACGGCAAGCATGATTCTTGCTCCGTCAATAGGTTTTTTGTCTTTGTCTAAAGCGTAAATATTTAATATTGAGGTATGTTGGCAATACTGGTTTGTTACCGAAGTAAAAACGCCATTACTTTGATGCATAAAGACCGACCCGAATTTTTTACCCCATCCGTTAGAATAAACCAGCTTGTTCTTATAGCATGTATTCACAGGTTCCCATTGGCACCATTCATTATCCCAGAACTCATTCCAGACATGGTCTGATGAGATTGTCTCGATGCCCCTGCATGGGATAAGACAGGTTCTTGCTGTGGCATCTGTTAAATCTTCCCATTCTCCGCATCTGCCGATATGAAGTGTATAAATTCTGATAGGTTGATGAGGTCTTTCCTGCTTGGATGTGAAATTCATCACGGATTTAATCCATTTGGTTATTTCCTTTATAGCCTGCCTTGACGAATCTGTGTCATCCCATAATACATCGCATTTTGTTATACTGTCTTTTAAGATAGGATAATAAGTTTGCAGGGAATCATTATTTATTTCCGTATGTCTCCATAAATAATCTCTCCAGAATTTACCGTCTGGAGGAGATACGATATTAAAAACATGGCTGGTGTTATCGTATGCAGACTCTACTTTTGATGAATCAATATAAGCGGCAATTTCATCTGTAGTTTTGGGATGGACAATGTTCATATAATAAATTTCTTTCGGAACTTCGACTTGTACACGTTTACCTGTCGTATCTTTCCTCCAGTATCTCACTGTAGAATAATAATTTTCATCAGTGCTTGAAGAGCCGTAATCCATAATATCAACATAATTCAAAACTTTATCATATTCGTACATCATTTTGGCATTATCCACAAACATTTGCGGATTGCAATAGTTGGAAGACAAATATTCCGGTGTTGAATATGCTATGGCATAGGCTATTTCATCAATATACGGGTCGCTTGCCTGGTTTATAACATCCACAATTTTCTTTTGCCGGAAAGTACTTAATTGTGATAAAGTATATTCCAGTGTAGGTCTGAGCCATTTAGGTGATTTCAGTATTGCGGCTTTTGTTTCATCAGCAAGATTAAAAGGTGTAACCAAAGTCAGCTTTTTTCCGGATAAGTTAATCCTTACTCCAAAATTTGCTCCCGCAGGTACATAAGAATGGATATTAATAGAATCATAAAATTTCCAATAATCATCCTGCGGTTGCTCAATGACAGTCTGTGATGGTTTATTTTGGGAAACGGGATTATATTTTTCAGCTTGTCCGGCAACATTAAATTTTTGTTGGAAAATTGATGAAGCAGTAATTCCTCTTGGAACTGCATTTTCATTTGGAATAAAAATTGACCTGCTCAATTTATCTTGAGAATAGGCAGGACTCATCACTGTAAAAGGAGATAGGTTATAAGTAATTTCTTTTGGTGTGCCATACTGTGAAAAAACAGTATAAAAGCAGAAATAGAGGCACAATAGAATGACAATCAGGTTTTTCATCTTTACTCCGAAAAATTCATAAAATATAAGTTTAATTTAATAAATTTTCAGGTCTTTTCTCACTTTATATTACCGGGGAAAAACTAAATATACTATTCTCAGATT
>JBEKWK010000494.1:0-3025 GCA_049513175.1 FCB group bacterium | reverse complement strand
GGAAGCATTAATTATTTGCAACGGATACAAAGATGAAGATTTCATCGAGCTTGCATTATTGGCTCAAAAGATGGGTAAGCAGATATTTCTTGTTGTAGAAAAACTTAACGAATTGAAGTTGATAATAACAATAGCAAAAAGACTGAAAGTCCGTCCCAATATAGGCATAAGGGTTAAACTCGCTACTGCGGGAAGCGGCAAATGGGAGGATTCAGGCGGCGACCAGAGCAAATTCGGACTTAACGCAAGCGAGCTTCTCGAAGCGATTTCGATTGCAAAACATCACAATCTCTTAGACCAAATAAAGCTCATTCATTTTCATATAGGAAGCCAGGTAACAAAAATCCGCAAGATTAAAAATGCTCTGCGAGAGGCGTCTCAATTTTATGTCGAGTTGAAAAAGATGGGATGTAATGTAGAGTTTGTGGATATAGGTGGCGGACTTGGTATTGATTATGACGGGACCCGCTCTTCGAATCCGAGTAGTGTAAATTATTCATTGCAGGAGTATGTGAACGATGCTATTTATATGTTCCAGGATGCCAGCGATAAAAATAATCTTCCACATCCAAATATCGTAACCGAGTCAGGACGCAATCTCACAGCTCATCATTCCGTGCTGGTTTTCGATGTATTGGAAACGACAAGCCTTCCTCAATGGGATGAAGAAGATTATAAAATCACGGACAAAGACCATGAATTAGCCCGCGAGTTGCACTCGATACTCGGTTTGCTTACAAGTACCACAATGCTCGAATCCTGGCACGATGCCATACAAATCCGTGAGGAGGCATTGGATTTATTCAGCCTTGGCTTACTGAATTTACAGACAAGAGCAATTATCGAAAGACTGTACTGGACAATTGCAAGTGAAGTTTATGCCCTGAGCCTTGAAACTAAACATACCGAAGATGAACTGCGTATACTTTCGAGGTTGTTGTCCGATAAATATTTCTGTAATTTTTCTTTGTTCCAATCACTGCCGGATTCATGGGCGATTGACCAGATTTTTCCTATAATGCCTATTCACCGGCTTCACGAACGCCCTTCGATTAATGCCACAATACAGGATATAACCTGCGATTCCGACGGGAAAATTGATACATTTATCGGCGATAAAAATTCTTCACATTATTTACCTCTTCATAAATTTAAATCAGATGAGCCTTATTATCTCGGTGTGTTCCTTGTAGGAGCATACCAGGAGATACTCGGCGACCTGCATAATCTTTTCGGCGATACGAACGCAGTTCATGTAGTGCTTACCGAAGACGGCTACGAAATAGACCAAATTATAGACGGGGAGACCGTTGCCGATGTTCTCGACTACGTCCAGTTCAATGCCAAAAAGCTTGTCCGCACAATGGAGACCTGGGTTACACAATCCGTCAAAGAAGGAAAAATCTCCACACAGGAAGGCAGGGAGTTCCTATCGAATTACAGGTCTCTACTATATGGATATACGTATTTGGAGTAAAAATAATTCTGAATTTAGTTTAATAAATTGAGTACAATTTGTAAAACATTTAATACAGTTAAAATATTATTATATCGTTATTATGCTCAGTTTTGATTCGATAAAAATTAATAATAAAAATCCATTCTTAGATTTTGTAAAAAGCTTGATTGACGAGGAGCAAGCAGATATTTTCGCAGCTATTGATAAATTATTAGAGTTAAAAAATAATAATCAAAGGATACCTGAAAAATTATCAAAATATATATCTAATGGAATTTTTGAGCTAAGAGTTCGTCATATAAATAGAATCTCAAGATGTCTATATTTTTATGGGAAAGAAAATAAAATAATTTTCAGTAATGGGTTTATTAAAAAGCAACAAAAAACCCCGATTAATGAGATTGAAAGAGCTAATAAATTTAAAACGTATTATTTTGAAGGAGGATAAAATGAAATCAGAAATAGAAACTTATAAAGAAGAAAAAATGGCAGACCCGATTTTTAAGGCTAAATATATTTTGGCAAAAGAAAAATTAAATATCGAACTAATGATAGATGCAATTGATGATGCTTTTGAAAAGAATGATTCTCATTTTACTATGAAAAGAAGAATAAATAAATTAAGAAAGCATGTAGCAACATTGAGTTTATAATTTATTTTTCTATGGAGGTAGTTTATGAAAACGACTGAATATAAATCATTGAAAGAAGTATGGCAGATGAAAGATAATGCTTATAAAGCATTTGTAAAAAGTGGTAAGGATTATCTCGAATATATAAATGATGCCACTAAGGATTTTATTAAAAAAAATAATATTAAATATGGAAAAGATAAACTTGCAACTAATAAGTCTAATTAATATTTTGTTGCATTGTCTTGCTTTTTCACCGTATGAATTAATGGAGGTTCATTATGTTTAAAGACAAGATAGTTGATGAAGTCAGAAAAAACAGGGAAAAACTTTTTGCCCAGTTGGATTATGATATCCATAAATATTCATTATATATTTATGAAAAGCAAAAATTGTACAAAGATAAATTAATTTCAAAACCATTTAGGAAGGATATTTTAGTAAAGGGATAGATTATTGAAATTTCCCTTTTATTAATATTTTTTAATTCTTCCTCTTTTATTACGATTTTATAAAATTAATTCAAATTTCCCTATCAACGCTATAGACAATGCGAAGCAGAAATATTAATTCCATTTTGAAAAAATATTATTTACTTTTATAAAATATTTTGAGACTTTTTTCCCAAATCTGTGTCATTTATATATATAGATTGTGCAAATTTGAAAAAACTTTTTTTCATCTCGTTCCAAAGCTCCAGCTTTGGAACGTAAAGGTTACTAAGCAGGAGCTTAGTAACCAGAATTAAAATAAAAAATATTTCAATTTCATAATTGGAAACTACCATGAAAAATTCCTCAACAAAATTGCTTGTCATAATAATATTCCTTATTTGTGGGATCAGTTCAAAGCTTACTGCTCAGTGGGAGCCGTGTAATAATGGACTATATGGAGGAAAAATTACAGCCCTAGCTGTGAACGGAAATAATATTTT
>JBEKWK010000493.1:0-4325 GCA_049513175.1 FCB group bacterium | reverse complement strand
TTCTTTGTGTTAAAATTCTTAATTGAAAACTTTAAACACAAAGCACACAAAGTTTTTCACAAAGCACACAAAGTTAAATCACTTTGCTATTAAATTTTAAATGCACTTAAGGTAAATTGAAAAAATTAATTAGTCAAAAACTGAAAAAAATCATTTTTTTTGGAGGTTTTGGTGGGTAATACACAATAAGTTCTTTGAAATAAAATAATTGCAGAACAACCGGTCAAGTTGAAATTGGAGGGTTTTGGAGAGGAAAAGAGTTAAAAGTTTATAAAGTTTGTAAAGTTCGTAAAGTTAATAAAGTTTAACTGAGAACTGAAAACTGCTAACTGAAAACTGATTTAAATTCTTAATTCATAATTTGTAATTTTTTAATTATTTTCCTAACAACTAAGAACATTTTTAATCGGTGTTTAGAAAATTAACGGCACTCTTGACTAATAAAATAGTACCAATTACAAGAGCATTTTCATCTGGAGCGAGATTTGCAGTGTGCAAAGGTGGCATTTCATTCTGATTTGCAGGTTTCACTCCGAGGAACCAAAAAGTAGCAGGAATTTTAGCGGCATAGTAAGCAAAATCTTCAGCCCACATTTTAGGTTCAAATTCCAGCAATGCTTCTTTGCCAAATAACTCGGTTACTAATTTCCCTATAAAATTTGTAGTACTGGGATTATTATTTAAAGCAGGGTAGCCTTTCAAAATGGTTACCTCGCACTGAGTATTGAACAAGCTACATAGTTGTTTAGATTTTGTTTCAATCTCATTATGCATTAATTCACGCCATCCCTGATTATATGCTCTAAGCGTTCCCATCAATTTGACTTCGTCGGGGAAAACATTAGTAGCATTCCCGCCCTGAATGGATGTAATAGATAATAAGCCGGGATTGAGCGGATTGCGAAATTTAGTTATCAGGGATTGAAGATACACAACAAGATTTGATGCAGATAATATTACATCATTGCCTAAGTGAGGCTGAGCGGCATGTGAGCCTTTACCTTTAATCGTGAAATAAAGCTCATCCGCAGAAGCAAGTATAAAACCAGGTGATGCTGATATTTTCCCGACTTCTTCTTCGGGATTTATATGCTGTCCGAAAATAGCTCGTGGTAATGGATTTTCGAGAACACCTTCCCCGAGCATTTTAGTTGCACCGCCGGGAAGTTTCTCTTCGCCGGGCTGGAAAAGTAATTTGACTGTGCCTTTGAGCGATGATTCATTTTCTTTAAGAACCTGAGCAGCACAAAGAAGCATAGCAGTATGCATATCATGCCCGCAGGCATGCATAATGTTTTCATGACATGAGGCATATTCAAGTCCTGTCTCCTCCTGAATCGGCAAAGCGTCCATGTCGGCTCTCAAGGCAACGCAATTAGGACCAGTACCAATTAAGGCAACGACTCCGGTTCCGGCTATAACTTTAAAAGAAATATTTAAATCGCTTAGTCTTTTTTGTATGTATTTTGAAGTTTCAAACTCATTGAAAGAAAGTTCGGGATTTTGATGGAAGTGCCTCCTATCAGATTTAATCTGAGGTTCCAGTTCATATATTCTGGAAATAATTTTATCATTATTCATAATATTCTACCTGTTTGTATGTTAAAGAGCAATTTCGATTTGAGCATGACCGATTATTTCAGCAGTTCCTTCCAGGATAATGGACTCTATTTCCTGATGCGAATTATATATAGTATCAACAACCAAAGGAATGCCGCTTTTTGGAATAACAGTAACCGGAAAAGTTACCTCTCCTTTGCTTGCAGCTATCAAAGCTGTAGAGATAGTACCAGTTCCGCAGGCAGCGGTTTCGCCTTCTACTCCTCTCTCATAAGTTCTTAATTGAATCACATTTTTATCGAGAATAGAGTATACATTTACATTAACACCCCTGGGAGAAAAGTCAGGATGGAGGCGCAGTTGCGGAGCAAAATCAGAAAGTGGAATATCGTCCAAAGCTAAATCTTTGAATTCAAGGACATCTTCTTTCTTGATAACTAAATGGTCAGAGCCGACGTTCACATATGCACAAATTAGAGCGAGATTATTGATTTTGACAATTAGCTTTGGGATGATTTCAGCAGGTGGAGGAAAATATACCCTAATTACATCTGCTGCTAATTGGGCGGTATATGTTTTCCCAGCCATTTCAAATTTTATAATATCCAAATTAGAATTTCGGGGAATTATTTTTTCCATCTTAGCAAACATTACTGCACATCTGCTACCATTCCCGCACATGGCACCATAGGAACCGTCAGGATTGAAAAATTCGGCTATAAAATCCAAATCATCACTACCATTGATTATAGAAATCAAACCATCAGTTTTCAGAATTCCTCTATCGGATTTATTACATAGTAAAGGAGCAAAATTTACCAAGTCATCTTTAGATAATTTAATCTTTCTATTATCAATAACAGTGAACAAATTACCTGCACCTGACATATAAGTTACATCAATCAGCATAATTTATTCCACAAGCACATTGTTGCAAAACTGAAGAAATCTCATTGTGTATTTTGCCATTAGTTGCAAGAATAGATTGATTCTCAATCCAATATTCATCCATATTGTATTGAGTAACAAGTCCACCCGCTTCACGAACAAGAATAACTCCTGCCGCAACATCCCATGGATTCAAGTTAATTTCCCAGAATCCATCAAACCTACCGGCGGCAACATAGGCTAAATCTAAAGCTGCAGAACCCAGCCTGCGAACAGGGATTCCGTTTTGAATGATATAAACAAAATGGTCAATGCAGTTACAAGGATTTTTATCTACATTATAAGGAAAACCAGTCACTAATAATGATGAATAAAAATCACCATTTACAGAAACTTTTAGATGCTTGCCATTTAATGTAGCTCCTCCACCTTTTACTGCAACAAAAAGCTCATCTAACAAGGGATGGTATATTACTCCGCATAAAATTTCCTTATCAACAATTGCAGCAATGCTGACACTAAATATAGGCAAAGAATGTGCAAAATTTACAGTTCCGTCTAATGGGTCAATAACCCATTGAATTGTTTTTATACCGGTTTTCCCGCTTTCTTCTGCAAGAAAAGTATGGTCAGGAAAACTTTTGCTGATATGGGCAATAATTGAATCTTCAGAACGTTTATCAAACTCGGTAACTAAATTATTTCTACCTTCTTTATTAGATATGGAAAATGATGTCCCAAAACCTTCTTTCAGTATTTTACCAGATGTTAATGCAGCTTCAGTTGCACATTTTACCAATGAATTTAAATTTTCCATCTATAAATATCTCAATTTGAATCATTATATTTTATATAAATTGTTTACAAAAATAGTAAAGATATTCTAATTGTTTGTCATATGTATATTTATATAATTTATTAAATTTGTATTTTATTTTTATTAAAATTAAAAAACTCATGAAAAGATTGTTTGTATTGAAACTTTGGCTATTCTTTGGATTAATAATTTACTTATTATTTCCATTCAATATGCTTAGTCAAAAGGAAACTTATATTGACTATTATTTTATAACAGGTGCAAAAAAAGGTGCAATAGATACATCTGCATTTATGAAAGCACAAGAAGTATCAAAACAAACTATTGGAATTTTAGAAAAAGAAATTGACCCTAAAAGTTATATACTTGGTCCTAATGATGTTTTTACTATTTCAATCAATGCATCAAAATCCATCCAATTCGATGCAACGATATCACCTGAGGGAAAACTGCTTATGCCTGATATTGGTGTAGTTGACCTTAAAGGCAAATCTTTATCTGATGCTTATGTTCTAATAAAAGAGAAAGTCAATAAAGTATATAAAATTCAGGATATATATATCTTATTAAAAAAAATACGCGAATTTAAAGTTATTGTTAGCGGAGCCGTACTCAAATCAAATGTTGTTACTGCCACTCCGGTTGACAGAGTATCCGAGGTGATAGAAAGGGCGGGTGGACTAAGACACGATGCTTCATTAAGAAAAATAAAAATAATAAGGAATGATGGTCGTGAAATTATTAATGTTGATTTGGTACGATTTTATATGCTTAGCGAAAATGCCTCAAATCCAACAGTATTAGGTGGTGACCACATTATTATTCCAACTAGTAATGTTGAGGAAAGAATAGAAATATTCGGTGAAGTTGCATCTCCTAAAAAATTTGAATTTATAAAAGGTGATTCTCTATCCTCCTTAATAAAATTTGCAGGTGGATTTCTAAATTCATCTTTTCTGGATTCTCTCGAAATTGATAGATTTGTAAATAATTCTTCCTTTGTTAAAAAATGGTTTATTGATATTTCCCCATGGCGTGAACTGATGGATTCCTCAAATAA
>JBEKWK010000492.1:0-3041 GCA_049513175.1 FCB group bacterium | reverse complement strand
AAGATTCACTGAGGAAATTTTCTATCCCTTCATTATCTATTTTCAGGCCTGCCATGCTTTTTGGCAAAAGAAAGGAATTTCGTTTGGGTGAAGTTTTTATAAAACCTATAATGCAAATTTTAGGCATCTTCCTGTTTGGCAAATTGAAAAAATATAAAGGTATCTATGCCTCAACAGTTGCTAAAGCAATGTTAATTGCGGCAAAACAAGAATTTATGGGTATTAGAATAATCAAATCAGATAAGATTCAAGAATTAGTAAACTAATTCGTTCTTGATTTTTACAGGATGATATTTTATTGATTTAGGAGATTATAATGAATTATAAAAAATTGGGCAATCTGGGTTTGGAAGTATCGGCTTTGGGTCTGGGATGTATGGGTATGTCGGATTTTTATGAAAATTCGGGTGAGACCGAATCAATAAGGACTCTTCTAAGAGCAATAGATTTGGGATTAACTTTTTTTGATACCGCAGATGTGTATGGACCTTATAAAAACGAGATTCTTTTAGGCAAGACATTTAAAGGGAAACGGGATAAAGTAATTATCGCCACAAAATTTGGTAATGTCAGGTCTGATGATGGGAAAATCTGGACTGTCAACAGCAGACCTGAATATGTTAAATCCGCCTGCGATGCCTCACTAAAGAGATTAGGAATTGACTACATTGATTTATATTACCAGCACAGGGTTGACCCAAATACTCCAATTGAAGATACTGTTGGAGCTATGTCCGATTTGGTGAAAGAAGGTAAAGTGAGGTTTCTCGGCTTATCTGAAGCGAAACCTGTTTCAATAAGGAAGGCTCATGCAGTTCATCCAATAACTGCTTTGCAAAGCGAATATTCACTATGGACACGCGACCCTGAAGATGAAATATTAAGCACTATCAGGGAATTGGGAATCGGCTTTGTGCCTTATAGCCCTGTGGGAAGAGGCTTTTTAACCGGTATATATAAAAAACATGAAGATTTGCCGGAAAATGATTACAGGCGGTATTCACCGAGATTCTTGCCAGATAATTTTGTTCAGAACCGCAAACTTGTAGATAGAATAGAAGAAATAGCCAATGCAAAAGGTGTATTGACAAGCCAGCTTGCTCTTGCATGGGTATTGGCTCAGGGTGATGATATTGTCCCTATTCCCGGTACATCTAAAGTAAAACATCTCGAAGAGAATATCGCCACACTCGATATTAAGCTGACTACTGAAGAAATGATGCAGATTGATGAAGTATTTCCAAAAGGTGCCGCCAGCGGGGCGAGATACCCGGAAAGAGCCATGAATGCGGTGAATAGGTAATTATAAATTAAGAATTTAAAATTAAGAATTTTTTTCAGTTAGGAATTAGGAGTGTGGAATTAGGAGTTAGTGGGTTGTACGAATTTGTCATACTGAACGAAGTGAAGTATCAATTTTTATTTCTAATTTTATTTTTAACATCTGGTTACTAAGCTCCTGCTTAGTAACCCTTACGTTCCCAAGTGGGAACTTGGGAACGAGGACGAAATATCTGATTATTTTAATATAAATTCTATCTCACCAAAAACATTTTCTTTGCTATGCACTGCCCTTCAAATTGAATGCGGTAAATATAAACTCCGCTTGCCGCTTCGATTCCCGCTTCATTCCTTCCGTTCCAGTAAATCTCATGATTACCTGCATTCTCAAAACCTGTTGTTAAACTCTTCGCTAAAAGTCCTTGGGGAGTGTAAATACTGATAAAAATATTTCCCGCTCTCGGTAGGTTGTATTCAATATTTGTATTATTTGTGAAAGGATTGGGATAAGGCTCCTGCACTTGTAAAACGTTGGTTTGAAGATTTTGCTCTTCAATACCGACTGTATAATCAGAAACAAGACGAACAGAGAAAGCATTATGCTTATTGCTGTAATACAATAGCATTTCAGTGTACATGTTGTTCACATAAATTGACCATGCGTCAACGGCATCAGTATCTTTGGCAGACCACCACCAGGCATCATATCCTAAATTATTGAAACTGCCGTCATACATACGGTAGCCCCCCGGAAGAGCATAAAAACCGGTTTTATTTGTAGCACCTGTATTTGGATAATGCCAATGAATAGTATCCGCTTCCTTCAATTTACCTCCTGCAGTTCCAAAGCCTCCCAGATTTGTTCCTAATGTATTCCAATCGGAATTTGCGGGTATATGCCAGCCGGGTGGCAGCAAACCACGCTTGTCATTTACCGCATACCAATTATATAACTTGCCGTAAACCGCCCCGATTGCGGTGTTATTGTTATAATAGCACCATGCACCTGTTGTTAGTTTAGTCCATTGTACAGAATCTTTTACTTCAGGTATCGAATCGCCGTTGCTATAATGGTCAACATCTAAATTTTTTGTCTTCCAGAATTGCGTTCCGATTCTTATGCTGTCATTTGTCTGTGCTTTGCAAAGAAATGCAATTACAAAAAGAAATGCTATTATCAATATAAATGGTTTCATTTTAAAACCTCAATTAATTTTATTTATACACTATACAATACTTATATTCTATTATGCTAACATTACAAATCGAATATATGAAGTAATATTTTTATTTACAAATTTTATTTACCTAAATGAGTTTATAAAGTTACTTCAGTTGAAAGTAGAAAGTATAAAGTTGAAAGTAAAAATATTTTGGAACGAGCAGCTAACAAATGATTCAAGCTTTGCGTTCATTGCATGCTTTGTGTGAAATTTTATTTATCTCGCAGAGTTCGCAAAGGTCGCAGAGAATCTTAACGAAATAAATTTCGTTTTACAATTTTTCCCCATTCCCTAATCCCTGACCCCCAATCCCTATTTGTGCCCTTTGTGTTAAAATGCCTTTCTCTTTCTGCTTCCAATCTCTTTTATTCCATAGGAATTATATTATGATAACACAGTAATTACCGGGGACTCTGGTTATCTCGTAGAGATTATATTATAGCGAAACACCGTCACCCATAATATATTCACTACGTGAAAACGATATTCTAAAGATGTTTTTTCTATCATTATATAATCACTTGTAAATTGAATTTA
>JBEKWK010000491.1:0-3052 GCA_049513175.1 FCB group bacterium | reverse complement strand
TCGATGCCTGATAGTCTTCTATCTGATTTGCTCGATGAACTTTTGAAAAGACTTCTTCTTTTGTCTGGCACTGCAATTCTTGGTTAAAAAGGATTGTAATTATTGCAAGTAAAATAATGAAAAAGAACATTGCTGTTTCCTTATCTTAATAATTTAATCTTTAACTTAAATTCTTCTGTAAGCCGACGGAGTAATAGTTTTTGGTCAACTTTTTTAAGATTTTCATTATCTTTACCCAAAGGCTTCACAACATTAAATATTTCAATTCGATTTTTTGTTTTATTGAGAAAGAATTCATACCTCCCAATTGAGTCCCCTGTAAAGAACCAATCTGACTGAAGAGTATCAGTACCCGTTGCTCCGAGCTTATACGTTTTCAGCATATTAGTAATAACTCTATAATATGTTTCGGTATTCAATGCCTCCTTATTCATGGTACTTCTTGTTGAGGAAGAAACATCAATAGATGCTAATAGTTGAGATTCAGCATGGATTGTTTTGTTTGCATTTTCATTGATAGTTTTTGTTGTAGATTTAGAAATTTCCTGTATCACATTATTTTGCCCTGTATTTCTAGATTGAAAAAAGATTTGCCATGATATAACAAAAACAGCAATGGTTGCTGCAAATGCAAAAGAGAATCTAAACATTCTTTGGTGATTATCATACATTTTTACAATGTTATCTTTTATATTTTTAAATGCTGATTGCTTTTCTACATAGAATACTTGGCTTTGAAGTGGAGATGTTTTAGCAATATGCAAAATTTGTGGCTTTTGTCTGAGTTCTCTATTGTTTAATATATTATCAATGTCTAACCGAATTTCAGCTTCTGTGCGTTCCTGTTCTGGTAGCAATTCTTTATATTCTTTTACAATTTTTTCAAAAACTGAGTTTTCTGAATTTTTCATTTTATAATATCCTATAGTATTATCTGAATGTGAATTTTAATGGTATTATAAACATGTTTAGAGTAATAACATTTGAGTATTTTTTTCTAATGACCTTTTCAAGTTTGTTCCGGCTTCTCATAAGCCAAATTTTAACTGTACCTTCGGGTCTATCAATTAGTTTTGCAATCTCTTTGATACCTAAATCTGCGTAATAATACAGGTACACAACATGTTGGAAATCCTCTGGTAGCCTTCCTATTAAATTTTTAAGCATTGAGCTACGTTCAAATAAAATAAAGTCCTGTTCAGGATTACCGCCATCTTCATTGTTTACATCTTTCTGTCTATCAAAGTAAATCATTTTTCTTTTTTCAGATATTTTATAATTTAAAGCCTTATTCTTTGCAATAGTAAAAAGCAGATTTCTAATTTTGCCTTTACTATGGTCAAATGAATCGCTCATCCCAATAAGCTTAATCCATGAATCTTGCTGAATATCGGCTGCTACATCTCTATCAGCAACAATTCTATAAACCAAGCGAAAGAGCCATGTATGAACTAGTCTGTAAAGTTCCTCAAAATATTTAGCATCTCCGGTTTCACAATATTTGAGAAACAATACATCTTCGATTGATTTATCATTCTCACTTAACATATACAATTAACCCATATAGTTGGTTTCAATTTTTTTCTTTGGTCTTGAAATGAATAATCATTTTAACAAGAAAATCATTTCCTTTGATAAGTCCTAAAATAGATATTGCTAAATATAATTAATTTTAAGGCAATAAAATAAATTATTTTAATTTTTTAATACTTCTCATTAATAATCATCACCAATCTAACTACTATTGTCACCATTGAGTCTCTTAATGAATCTATAAATATAATTTTCATTAAAACATTCAGGTTAAAATCAAATTATTATAAAAATGTAAAAATTAACATTACAATTCGCATTTCATTCCAAAAGTATTTTGGACAAATCATCTAATCAAATTTATTTCCCCCAATTTTTTTATATCTTCTTATCTAAATATTCCCTATAAATATATTGCTACATTTTCACTGCATTCCTTTACCCCACCCACTGCCCTTTTTACTTTTTCAATGTCCCGAAACCCTGATTCAGTGCTACCTTACAGATTATGAATTTCTGTTAATAAACACCGAATTAACATACAGATTAAAAAGAATTAATTATCCAGTAAGTAAATAATATATTATCTGGTTATGAATATACGATTTAAAGAATGTGAAAAAAAGTGCAAAAAATAATTCCTTTTTTTTCTGCAAAAGGACACTATATGTTTAGAAGGGTACAAATTTTAAAAAAGTATTATAAAATTTGCAATAAGAATTTAAATGAAAGCAATTAAAAAAAATGTAATGCTCTTAATGTGTGAGCCAAAACCCTTAGACAAAGAATGTTGATTTAAAATAAATTATTGAATATCTCAAAGTGCTGATGTTTACTATGTATTCGAGCTTTATAAATTTTCAATTTTAGAAATAATCTTAGAAAGGAGGGTAAATCTATGCCTGCAAAATAAAGGTCAAAGCAATGAAGCCTTGACCCTCTCGCTAACAATTCCAATTGACAAAGAGTCCTTATAAAAATTCAATGTCATTTCGGACAGCACACGCAATGTTAAATTACGTAAATAAAATTAAATAATTAAAATAGTTAATAGGGGAGATTAAAAATGAAAAAATTATTACTGATGATAGTGTTAGGATTATTAATATCCTCTTATTCTAATTCACAACCAAATAATCCATGCGTCACAGGTTGTACATATATAGACGATTTTTTCAGGGGAGTGGATTCTTGTCATGGTCAGGGTCTAGGTGATTTTAATTTTCCTGTTGGTACATGTGAATTAAGCCCTATTTTTATGGTTTATTCTTGCCCTGGTCCACCACCAGAAATTCGATTAGTAATTAATACAATATACCCAGTTAAATTACCCTCTTGTCCATCTTGTTGTCAATTAACATTAAATCAAATATTACCTTCATTTTATGATTATGTTATAAAACAGAGCGTATGGATAAAACATCATTATCTTGACCTTCTCCCTTTTGGAGGTTGTATCACTAATATCAGTTTGGCAACGCCAGTATGTTGGTTACATGATACAACTGAGTGCGGTTGG
>JBEKWK010000490.1:0-4012 GCA_049513175.1 FCB group bacterium | reverse complement strand
CAGACCAAGCATACCAATTACAGGTGTAGGATAAATTGCCCTGTTTCTCGATTCATTATGAAAACTTACATTTCCACCGGTAACAGGGGTATTGAATTTCCTACAGGCATCTCCCATTCCTTTGATTACTTCTTTAAATGTCCAATAAACTTCGGGGTCATAAGGATTACCAAAATTTAAGCAATTCGTAATAGCGACAGGTTCCGCACCGACACAAACAACATTCCTCGCCGCTTCAGCAACAGCTATTAATGCACCCTGATAAGGATTTAAATAAGTGTATTTACTATTGCAATCTGTGCATACTGCAATTCCTTTTCCGGGTATTTCTTTAATTCTAAGTACAGCCGCATCCCCGATAATGCTCATTGTATTTGTTCTTACCTGTGAATCATACTGCTCATATACCCAGCGTTTAGACGCAATATTTGGTGAAGATAATAATTTGTAAAATACATCTTCAAAAGAAAACTTTAAATTATTTATGTCTAAGGTCTGAATATCATGTAAATATGCCGGCTTGAGTGCTTCCCTGTCATACTGCGGAGCATCGCCTCCAAGAACCAAAGTATTAGCAGGAATTTCACAAACCTGTTTTCCCGAACGAAATACTTTTATTAAACCATCAAGTGTAACTTCACCAATTTGTGTGATAGGAACATCCCACTTATTGCATATTTTCTCAGCTATTTCTTCTTTCCCTTTTTGAATAATAAAAAGCATTCTTTCCTGTGATTCGGAAAGCATAATTTCATAAGCACTCATCCCCTTTTCTCGGAGTGGAACTTTATCGAGGTCAACGAGCATTCCCGAATTTCCACGAGCACTCATTTCCGAAGTCGAACAGCAAATCCCTGCGGCACCCATATCCTGTACACCAACAACTACACCCGATTCAATTAATTCTATCGTAGCTTCGTTCAGCAATTTTTCTGCAAAAGGGTCACCAACCTGTACGGTCGGTCTCATATCTTCAGTCTTTTCATCAAATTCACGCGATGCAAGAAGAGATGCTCCATGTATTCCGTCACGCCCTGTACTGCTTCCAACTATAAAAACAGGATTGCCATCACCTTCAGCAGTTGCAGAAGCAATCTTATCAGTTTTTACGATGCCGACAGCCATTGCATTTATAAGAGGATTATCGAAATAACAATCTTCAAAATATATTTCACCTCCGACAGTAGGGACACCGAAAGAATTGCCGTAATGTCCGATTCCTCCTACTACACCTTTTAGTAAATATTTCGTTCTTGGAGAATCAAGCTCTCCGAATCTAAGAGAATTTAATGAAGCGATAGGTCTGGCTCCCATAGAAAAAATATCCCTGAGAATTCCACCAACACCTGTTGCCGCTCCCTGAAATGGTTCAATGGCAGAAGGATGGTTATGACTTTCAATTTTGAATGCAATTGCATAACCGTTACCGATATCAATCAAGCCAGCATTTTCTGCACCTGCTTCTACTAAAAGTCTGCCGCCGGAACGAGGTAATGTCTTTAGTTGTTTAATGGAATTTTTATAGGAACAATGCTCACTCCACATTACTCCAAACACACCGAGTTCCGTATAAGTAGGGGTTCTACCTAAGATTTTCTGTACTTCATTGTACTCATCATCGGTTAAACCTACTTCATGAGCAGTGTTTATATTTACCTCAACTTCAGAAAAAAGCCCTTTATTATTATTTTTCTCCATTAAATTCCTTAATTTTATTTTTTTCAAAAACAAAATTAATAATTTTAAATTCAAACATGAATATTATTAAGATATCTTCATTAATAATCATTCTGCTTTTAGTATATAATATTCTTAGGCAAAATGATTTAATTGTAAATTTCCCTTTAACTGAAGATGGTTATTATTCAATGACAATTGCAAGAAACATAGCCCTAGGAAATAATATTACCATAGATGGAAAACAATTAACAAATGGATTTCAGCCTTTATTTACCTTTATCACTGTACCCGCTTTTTGGTTAACTAATGGTAATCATTACAATAGTATCAGAATTATATGGTTAATTTGTATTCTTATTAATTTAGGTGCTTCCTATTTAGCCGGAACAATAATCAGAGATTTATTCTTCACGAAAGATACTACATCAGGTAAACATGCATTCTGGATTACATTTTCTTTATATTTATCATCATTATTTTTATTTAGTCAACACTTTAACGGATTGGAAACAGGATGCTCATTGTTAATGGTTTTACTTTTGTGGAGAGTTTATCAACTAAAAGGCATGAATCATAATAAATCAGCACTAATTCTAGGTATAATATCAGGATTCGGAGTACTTGCCAGAATTGATTTAGTATTCCTGGTAATAACTATTGCAGTTTTTAATTTTATATATAATAAAAATCTGGTGCCATTGCGGCAAAGGATGATAATATTATTAATCTATTGCAGTGCAGCCTTTATAATTTCATCGCCCTGGTGGTTTTATAATTATTTTGTGTTTGGTTCTTTGATGCCCTCAAGCGGCAGAGCACAGTTTGAATTTATGTTACCAGCACATCGAATACTAGAAATGTATAATACGATTATCATGGAATTATCACCTTACTCTTATACACTTGATAGGTTTTTGAATGGAATTTCAGGATTATTCATTAGAACAATTCTAATCGGATTGCCAGCAATAATAATAATTAAATTATCAAAAAGCCATGATGTACAACAGTATTTAAGAAATTCCGGAAATAAACCTGCATTATTATTTGCAATAATTTTGTTTATTTTTTCTTTAGTGTTATTAGTTTGGTATTCACTATTTTCAACTGCCACCTGGTTTTACATGAGATATCTTGTTTACTTCGCATTAATTACAATATTATTTTGGGGTTTCATATTGTCATATATATATTTAAAGAATAAAAAAATCTTATATATTAATTTTATTTATATCTTAGGATATATTTTAGTGTTAAGTGTCTGGTACTTTGGGTGGTTCAACAATGGTTATTTTCGTGATTATGTTATAAATCTCGATGGTAAAGTAAATTACCAGGTATTACATTATCAGCATAATATGAACTTTTATTTAGAGAAAAATAATATCATGTGGTTCTGTGACTGGGAAGAATTTATCACTAAGTATCTCGGGAATAACCCTGAAATTAATGGATGGCATAAGATAGCAATATTTAACAAATTTTTTCTTTATCATAGAAATGTTTTGAAATAAAATATATATGAATGCCTTAGTAATACTCATATTTGCATCCAGTTTATTATATACTTTTCAGGTATTTAGCATAGGCTCATATGGTGTTACAACTCTAGATGTATTACTAGGTATACTAATATTAGTTTTTATTAAAAAGATAGTCTGGGATGGAGAGAAATTAAAAGCAGGATTACATTTAGGATTATTTTTTTACTTTGGTTTATTTATAGCAGCCTTATTATCTGGTATAACTCCTTTGCAAAACGGCTCCATGATGATGATATTACAATATTTTAAATCAACTATACATTTTATTTTCTTTGGATTTTTTGTATTCATATGTGCATTTTACCCTTTCAAGGAAGGTCTTTGGACGAAAGTAATTAAAACCTTTTTAATTATATCAATTTTTATTAATTTATTTGGTATATATCAGATAGTAGCAAGAGCATATGACTTGCCTTTAGCCTGGCTTCCTATTACAAACATAAGTTATGTTGCAAAGAGTGATACAGATGTTTCAAGTATTAATCAGTTAAGTCTTCAATTCGGGAATTTTTTCAGAGCTACCTCAATTTTTTCAGAACCTTCGACTCTTGCAATTTTTACTTCAATGAATTTAATATTTATAATAGTTCCTTTTGTTCAAAATCTAAAACCTTTTTTAAAATCCAAAAATCTAAATATTGCAGTATTCATAACAAATATTGCAGGTTTATTTTTAACTTTTTCCTTAACTGGTTATATAATACTTGCATTAGTAATCATAGGGATTATTGTCTTGGAAAGGACAAAAAGAATAATATCTTTTATATATATTACTATAATATCCATAA
>JBEKWK010000489.1:0-3063 GCA_049513175.1 FCB group bacterium | reverse complement strand
GTCCCGGCTAAAATATAATTTCCAAAAATTGCAATAGATGATATATTAGTATCAATCAATCCTCGAGTAATAGACTTCCAGTTTTCTCCATTATCAGTTGATAGAAAAATTCCACCGTTTGAAAAATTATTATCAGAATATGCCCCTGCAAAAATATTACTGCCACTTATTGCCAAAGCACTAATATACATATTTGGCAATCCATTGTTTTTAGCCTTCCAACTTCCTCCGTTATTTGTTGAAAGATATATCCCTCCACCATTTGTACCTGCAAATATTCTATTCCCATCTGTAACAATTATATTAATATCTCCATAAGGACCATTATTACATTCTTCCCATTGTGCAACAAGTTTTGAACTGATTCCACAAAATAATATTATTAAAATGACAAGCAATTTTGTTGAGGAATTATTCATTATAGTTTCCAATTATTAAATTGAAATATTTTTAATTTTAATATACTTTTTTAAAAAATGCTACTCATATATATATAAATGACACAGATTTTGGAAAAAAGTCTCAAAATATTTTCAAAAAGTAAATAATTTATATTTTAAAAAATGCTAAAATTTCTGCCTCGCATTGTCTAAAGCGGGTATAGGTAACTTTGGAATAAAATTAAATATTAGATGTAATTAGGGAAGAATTAAAATAAATTAATAATTAAATTACCCTACCCCACTTTGAGAAATGGGTAAAAGTTGGAAAAGTTGAAAGTTAAAAGTTTAACCACAATTAGTAATTATTAATTTGTAATTAGTAATTTTATTAATAACTCCTAATTCCACACTCCTAACTCCTAATTGAGTTACCAGTCGTAGCCGAGTGCAAAATTCCAGTATGGGTCTGACCAAGCATAGTATTCATTCCTCCAGGCTACATCAATCTTCAAAGGTAGTCCGAGGAAATAGCATCTAATCCCGATTCCCGTACTCATAAGCAAATCATTTGCAATATTATTTCCGGCAATATCTTTTATGGTAGCTTTGAATGATGTCAAACTACCCGACCATGCTCCGCCCATATCGAAGAAGAATGAGCCCATGATTCCCTGAATCAAAAGCGGTACCGGTCCGGCTAATAATGCTCGGAACAGTGGGAATCGAAGTTCGGCATTGGTTAAAAAATATTGAGTCCCTGCAACCTCGCTTACGGCAAAACCGCGAAGCGGCATAGGCATTTCCATCATCACAAAATCTTCAGGTCTTGAAAACGGCAGAATACCATTTTTGAATCTTGCATTAATCCAGTTTTCTTCTCCGCCCATATAATAAAACTGCGGGTCGGGACCAAAGCTTTTTCCTGCCGAAAATCGAACAGCAAAACTCATATAGCTTGTAATAGGAATATAATTTCTTAAATCGGCATTAATATCAATGAAGCCGACAGAACTGTTGGACAGTTTAGGAGTTCCCTTGAATTCGACCATATACCTTGAACCGCGCATAGGACCGAATAAGCCCCACAGTGCATTATCATGTACATATCTTCCTTCGGGCAAAAGTAAATTATGAGAGATAAAATCATTTGCCTGTGGTAAATCGAGGTTCTCTTTTGAAGCGTTTATTAAACTCAATCCCCATTCCACCCTATTGAACAAATCAAATGGATAGGATGCGAGAAGCGAAGCACCGTATTTTCTGAATCTGTATAAATAGGCACCATAGATACCTCCCGGGGAGCCTATAGCATAGGTTATTCCGGCACTATGAAATGCAGTAAAAGTATAATCTATTATTAGAGGCAGATAAGAATATGAAACAAGAAAAGTAGAGTTCTTTAAATCTGTCCATAAATTAGCCTGAATATAAATAAGATGGTCTCCCATTACATCGCTGAACATCATTTGCCCCATTGCCTGGGAAGCCCAATATGTACTGTACATGTAATTTGTCAGAATCAAATCCGGTGAAAATTTTATGATGTAATCGTGAGCAATAAAAGTGGTATCATTATTGTCCATTTTACCGGAAACTATATCCTTTGTATCATACTGCCTTTCAGCATCAGGATTAGGCTTAACCACTTGCTGCCTGCTGAATTCAATATCAAAGTCCCCATAACTTGTTAACTTTTTATTGGATGAATCAGAGGCGGAAGAATCAGCACTCTTCTTAATATTTGCTACAAGCTGATTTTTCTGCATCATCTTGTCCCTGAATTTAGTCAAAGGCAATGTATCGGACGGAAGATATTTATCGAATGGATATTCTATTAAAAATATATCATAGCCGCCGTGTATCTGGGATGTAAACAATAATTTACTTCCATCGGGCGAAAGTGATAACTGAGTAACAGCATTTAAAGTATTAGTTTTGGGACGTATTTTTCCGGTAGAAAGATTTATCTCATAAATATTTCCAATGCCGTTTTTATCGGATACATATAAAAGCTTGGATTCATCGGGTGAAACAGCGATTGAAGTCTTTTGGTATTCGGGGTCGGAAGTTATTCTCTTAATATCTTTTGTCTTTATATCTATAGAATAAATATCCGATGCATTGTATTTAGTGTCCCATATTTTATAATTATTCTGGTTTAAATTTCGGGCTAAATTATCAGCTCTGTCGGAAACATAATATACTTTTTTGGATGAAGGAGCCCAAACGGGATTTGCATCAGAGAAAATATCATCAGTAAGTTTGCTCAAACTTTTTGTGGATAAATCGTACAAAAATAAATCGCTTTTTTCGTTTGCAATACCCACGAAAACAAGTTCTTTCCCATCCGGCGACCAGTTTACGGATGTTATAGATTTTAATCCGAACAAAAGTTTTTCGTAATTACCTGACTTTGCATCAACGATATAAACAGCATCTTCCCCACCTGCTTTTGCAGAAACGGCAAGCTTTGTTCCCTTGGGGTCCCAACTTATACCGGGTGTGAGAATATTTAATTCTTCAAAATCTTTAGCTCTTAAGCTCCCGACAAGCTCAACTATATCATCTTTTTTTTCAATGCTTCTGACAAAAATTCTGAATGTGCCTCCCTTATCTGAAATAAAAGCCATTTTTTGTCCGTTTGGGGAAATTGCCGGAGATGAGTTATAAAAGTTATTAT
>JBEKWK010000488.1:0-3064 GCA_049513175.1 FCB group bacterium | reverse complement strand
TAGCGGGCAATGGGTGAATTCTTATCGAAATACTTGGACGTATGACTCAAACGGGAATATGCTTGCTAATTTATATGAACTATGGTCATTCGGGCAATGGGTGAATAATACACGTAAAACCTACACTTATAACCCAAACGGAAATAATCTTATTTATTTATATGAAATATATAAAAACGGGCAATGGGTGGGTTATTTGCAATCTACCTATACTTATGACTCAAACGGAAATGAACTTACCGATTTGTATGAACTCTGGCAAAACGGGCAATGGGTGGGTTCTAAGCGATGGACTTATACCAATGATTCAAATGGTAATCATATCACTGAACTAGATGAAGTATGGCAAAACGGGCTATGGGTCAATAATTCTCAAGGAACCTACACTTATGACTCAAACGGGAATAATCTAACTAATTTATATGAAACTTGGCAAAATGGGCAATGGGTGAATTCTGAGAAAGAGACCTATACTTATGACTCAAACGGGACGGAACTTACTTATCTATATGAAATGTGGGAAAACGGGCAATGGGTGAATGATTCCAAAGCCACCTATACTTATGACTCAAATGGAATGGAGCTTTCAGAATTATGGGAAACATGGCAAAACGGGCAATGGACGAATTATTCCCGAGAAACCCTCACATATGACTCAAACGGGAATTTATTAACCGAGTTATATGAAACATGGGTGGCTGGGCAATGGACTAATACTGACTATACCTTATCTTTTCAGGATTCAAAAAAACATGATTTTTCATTTCAAGGATATAAAATTGAAGTTACTTACCAGGGAGCATCTCCGGTAGAAGAAGAAATAATAAACAATTCATTTTCCTTAAATTGTGTTCCGAATCCGGCATCAGGTTTAACAAGAATAAATTATACAATAACAGAACCCGGAAAAATATCATTAACCATAACTAATTCATTGGGTATTGAATTGGCAAGGATTAACAATGAACAAATTCTAGAAGCCGGCAATTACAGTATAAATTATGATGCAGGCAATCTTGTACCCGGAATATTTTTCCTGACACTGAAAACCAGAAAAAATACCGAGACCAAGAAATTTGTGGTTATTAGATAAAGTTTATAAAGTTCATAAAGTTTATAAAAATGATAAAGGTAAATTATGAAAAAGCTACTTATATTTATTTTTTTATTAGCTGTTTGTGGAACTGCCTATTCACAAAATCCAAGCTACCAGCAGAAACTTTATTATACCTGCAAAGTCTGGGGATTTGTGAAATATTTTCATTCAAAAGTATCCAATTGCGAATTGAATTGGGATAGTGTTCTTGTAAATACACTGCCAAAAGTTAAAAGTGCTGTTACAAGTAATGATTTTAATGATGCACTTTACCAAATGCTGCAAGCTGCCGGTCCCATGGAAATTGCCACAACTCCTTCTCCTGACACTCTCGCACCTGAGTTAAAAAGAAATTTTAATTTAGCTTGGTTCAATGATTCAATTCTGCGTCCCGACGTGAAAGGAATACTTGATACTATAAAAAACAATTTCAGACCTCACCCAATATGTTGGGTGAAACAAAATGATGGTACGGGTAATGGCTATCTTGCATTCCCTTATGATAACCCAATAATAGATACAAACCTTTACATAAACTACCCAAATGAGTTCACAAGATTAAAGATAATTTTTAAATACTGGAATATCCTCAATTATTTTTACCCATATAAATATATTTTAGACACGCCATGGGACAGTACTTTGTACAATAATATACTATCGGTTTCCACAGCAACCGATTATAAAAGTTTCGTTAATTCAATTGACCGAATATCAGCAAAACTTGATGATGCACATGTCGAGGGATTGACCTATAGCACTCAGTATTCTTTTGTAGGTCAATATAGACCAAAGATAGGAACGAAAATAACCCGGAATAACTATGTTGTTGTAAAATCCGATTATCCTGAAATTTCAGTTGGAGATATAATTGAATCCATTAATGGAAAAACAATGTCTCAAATTGAAGATAGCCTGCGTCCATATATTTCTGCCGGAAATCCGGATGTATTCAGAAGAACAATGGTAGTGTACATGCTTTGTGGTGATAGCTCCTCCCTGATTCAGATTGGGTATAAAGACAGTGTTGATAAAAGTCAATCGCTTTCATTGTCAAGAAATTATAACAGAGCTGATAGCTGGTTTACAAGCTTTTCCTTTAATGAATCACTTAATAATCTAGAATGGAAGAAATGGGATTGTAATGTTGGTTACGTAAATATAGGCAAACTGCAAACCTGGAATGTAAATACAATGTACAATGAGCTTGAAAATACGAAAGCAATTATTTTTGATATAAGGAATTATCCTAATAGTACATCTCCATGGTCAATAGCAAATATAATTTATCCGGGCAAAATGTGTTTTAGTAAACTTACACAACCCGATTTAAATTTCCCGGGAACTCATTATTGGTATTATGATTCACTTGGTTACAATGATAATACTTCATATTATAAGGGTAAAGTAATAATTTTATGTGATGAGCAGACACAAAGCGCTGCGGAATATACTTGCATGATGTTGAAAGCTATGCCAAATTCAATAATAGTCGGTAGCCAAACGGCAGGGGCAGATGGTAACATAACCTCTTTCAAACTTAGCCAGGATATTCAAGCTGGTTTTACTACTTTAGGTGTTTTCTATCCGGATGGAACAGAAACCCAAAGAGTTGGAATAGTGCCTGATAGCGTTGTATATCCTACGGCAGAGGGCATTAGGCAGGGTAGGGACGAGATATTGGAAAAAGCACTTGAAATAGCCGGTTGTGTTGTTTCTGTTGATGAAAAGAAAACTGTAAAAATTGATTTTTCTATTTCCCCAAATCCTGCTGATGACAATTTAGTTATAAATTATTCTTGTGAAAATAATTCAATTACTTCCTTGAAAATATGTAATACACTTGGGATTTCTGTTTATGAATCGGCTCATATTAATAATATAGGAAATAATAATTCCATAAACATAAACACAGGCAATCTGGCTCAAGGTATTTATTTCGTGACAATAAAAGCCGGGAATAAGACC
>JBEKWK010000487.1:0-3084 GCA_049513175.1 FCB group bacterium | reverse complement strand
TACAGAATAAAGTTTATGGCATTGGATTCATAGAATATACATCAACATTAATATTCTGTGTATCATTATTTGAAATAGTATATTGAGCAGTCACACCATTATCCACTCTTACAACATGTATCGTATGTTGTGGAAGTGCCGGAATTGGATAATCAAATGATGTAATTGAAGAACCTGTAACATAAATCATTTTAATGCCTTCTTTAATTGAACCCATGCCGGTTGCGCATGTAATATCAATAATATAATATTTACAGGCTGCACCCGGAGTAAAAGTAGGATATGATAAACTGCTACCGGTTCCGTTTAAAGTATTTCCTCCTGACAATGATGTTACTCCTGTAGAACCATTATAGTTTGCATAACCATAATAAGCAATTGAAGTAGGATTTAAAATATCCGCGATATATACATTTTTGGGGGGATTTGCACCTGGATAAAGGTCATTGTATATTTCTGCCCAACAAGTATTACCAATTATGATACATTTATATGTATTATCTACTTTTAAACTACAAGCCAAACTTGTGTTATTATCCACTACCAATATAATTTTATGGGATGGGCTTGGTATATCAGCCATAGGACTTGCAATTAAATTACCCGAACTATCTGCTCTAACAGGAACACCTTTGGGTAATTTCGAAATGGTATTACAAAAAATAAAGGTTTTTGAATGATGTTGATTCATCTTAAAGATTAATAAAGCAGCTAAGAAGAGTATTATTATAATAGAAATTACTAAAAGGTAACTAGTTTTAATTTTCATTATTTTTCTCCTTTAAAAAATTTATAAATAAATTTACATGATGTCAGGAGTATATTACCCGGAAATGTGAACATATTTTAGATTAAATTACAAAATATTTCAAATAGTTTTAAATAATTTTTTTAAATTATAATAATTTTAAATTAATTCAATAAAATTTATTGACCGTTATGAAAACATTCAGATTATTCCTTTTTTCCCTATCAATTACTTTAACAATTAGCGTATTATATACATATCCTGGTATATCACAGAATAAAAATCAACTTCAACAAGTGAATAAGAATAAAGATACTCTTCAAAATATTATAAAAAACCTGAATGCCCAATCCTTTAAGTTATTAAATAAAAATCCTGATTCTTCAAGATTTTATGCTGACTCTGCATTAAAATTATCAAAAATGCTTAATAATGATGATGGCATAACTGTTTCGATGGTTAATATCGGTTTTACTTATATAAGTAAAAAAGATAGTAATATGGGTAATATTTATATTCAAAATGCGATTAAATATTTTCAAACAAAAAATAATAGGAAAGGAGAAGCAATTCTCGACAAAAGGATTGGAGATAATTATTTAAAAATTAATGATAAAAACTATGCTTTGAACTACTACTATTTATCTTTAGCAATATATATCCAGTTAAATGATACTAAGAATATCTCATATTTACTTACTCATAAAATTGGAGATTTATATATTAATATTGGAGCATTTCCAAAGGCTTTTGAGGTTCTTTTTAGGTCATTAAAATTTTCTGAGGAAAACAAAGACAATTACGGAATAGCTGATGCATGTACGAATATAGGTGTAGTTTATATCAATCAGAATGATATTAATAATGCAATCCGTTATTTCAATAAATCAATTAATATAAATAAAATTCTTAAAAGGAATTTATCTATTGCAGAGTGTTTGATAAATTTAGGAGTCTATTATGCGAATAAAGATAATATAAATGAAGCACTCAAAAACTATTTAGATGCTATTGCCCTTTATAATCAAACCGGTGCAAAAGTTGAAAGTACAATTTATATCAATATAGGGATACTTTATCAAAAACTCAACAATTACGATACAGCTCTAATATATTTTAAGAAGGCGCTTATTCAGACAACTGAAGAAGAGAATAAAGAGGAAATACTTATTACAAATATATATATTGGAAATTTATTTAATGAGACACAGGATTATATTCAGGCTGAAGAGTATTTTATTCAGAGTATCAAAATAGCCAAGGAAATAAATAATTTATATTGGCTAAGCCAGGCATATTTCAACATAGCCTTGGTATATGAAAAAATGAATAATTATAAATTAGCATATGATTATCATGTTCTTTACTCTGCAATCAACGACAGCTTGTTTAACCAGGAAAATTCAAATAAAATCGGTAAAATTGAAATGAAATATGAGCAGGATAAGAAAGATATAATTGTAAAACAAGAAAAACAAATCATGAATATAGTCATGATTTCATTTATAATAGGATTTGTATTGGTTTTGTTCCTTGCATTTTTCATTTACAGAAATTACAGAATCAAGAAAAAAGCTCATGACGAAGTTTCTAAAAAGAATGTAATTATTTCTTTGGAGCGGGAAAAATCGGAAAAACTGCTTCTTAATATTTTACCAGAAACAATTGCAACCCGGCTTAAAGAAGGTGAACCCAAAATAGCCGACAACTTTGATGAGGCAAGTGTCATATTCATTGACCAGGTGGGATTTACCAAAAATAGTTCCGATACTTCACCCGGTAGAGTCGTCGAAATATTGAATAAAATATACACTGAATTTGATAAGATTGCTGAAAAGTATGAACTTGAAAAAATTAAAACTATCGGAGACTGTTATATGGCAGCTTCGGGAATTCCCATACCTAATAAAGATCACGCTGAAGCAGCAGCCTTGTTCGCAATAGAAGTAATGCAAAAAATTGACGGTTATAAAACAGAAGAAGGCACGGAAATCCGCTTCAGAACAGGGATTGCCTGCGGTCCTGTCGTAGCCGGTATCATAGGCGAAAAGAAATTTATTTACGACCTTTGGGGTGATACTGTTAATATGGCTTCGAGAATGGAAGAATATGGAGTAGCAGGTAAAGTGCAAGTAACAGAAAGATTCAAGAATAAACTTCCAAAAAGTTATAAATTTGAAGAACGCGGGGAAATTGAAATAAAAGGAAAAATAAGGATGAAGACCTGGTTTCTTAAAACCGGAGATTAATAATTATTATTTGATTATTACGCTTCTAAAAATTTTTTTAATATTCTGAAATATTCACGACAAATTTCTTATATATAGCTATGTATT
>JBEKWK010000486.1:0-3084 GCA_049513175.1 FCB group bacterium | reverse complement strand
TTTCAAAGAAATACCAAAATTAGATATATGGGAAAATTAAAGAATATAACCAGCAATAGATTTTCTTTTCGACGGCAAACCACTATTCCTTTTCCTTACTCTTCGCTTCCTCCCAGAATACATCCATTTCTTCTAATGTCATATCGCTGAGCATCCTTTTTTGTTCAGCCGCTTTTTGCTCTATATATTGAAACCGCTTTCTAAACTTATTATTTGTCTTTTGCAAAGCCTCCTCGGCAACAATATCTTCAAATCGTATCGCATTTACGAGAGCAAAAAGTAAATCCCCGATTTCCTCTGTCTTTCCCCCTTTCTCAAAGGGGGTAAGGGGGTTTTCTGTTTTAGCTTTGGGGGATTTCAACATTTCCCTTTTCAATTCCTCAATCTCCTCATCCACTTTAGCCCATACATCTATTTTATTATTCCAGTCAAATCCTACTTTAGAGGCTTTGAATTGCATTCTTTGAGCTCTTAATAATGCAGGCATAGAATCCGGTACACCTTCGAGGATAGATGTTTTTCCTTCCTTTAGTTTTAAATTCTCCCAATTCCTTAAAACGTCCTTTTCGCCATCAACTTCTACATTGCTGAAAACATGAGGATGGCGGTAAATCAATTTATGCTGTATTTTCTTAAGTACATCTACAAGGTTGAACGCTCCACGTTCTTCGGCAATTACCGCATGCATGACAATATGCAGAAACAAATCCCCAAGTTCTTCGGCAAAGTCTTCGCTGTTGTTTTTCTCTATTGCATCAATAGTTTCGTATGCTTCCTCTATCAAAAGATGGGATATTGATTCGTTAGTCTGCTCCTTATCCCATGGGCATTCCTTTCTTAATATTTTTACAATATCAACGAATACCTGGAATTGTTCCAGCAAGCTCTCCTGGTCTTTTGCTTTTGGTGCTTCTATATTTCCGTTACTCATATTTCTCTCCAATTAAAAACAAGTAAATCTAAAATGCAGTATGAAGAATAATATTTGACTGTATTTTACATTTTAAATTCTAAATTTTACATTTTCAAACTTCAAAATAAGTGAAATTAAATTTAATATTGGCTGTAAAGATATTTATATATGATTAAAAAATGTTAATTTTGCACTTCAAACCTGAAAGTAATAAAAAATAATTGTATAAATAACATGGGTTTAAAATGAATCTTAAAAACCTTAATGCAGTAATACTTGGCTCATCGAGCGGTTTTGGCAGAGCTTCGGCTATGGAACTTGCCCGGATGGGTTATAATATATATGGAATTCACTTAGATACCGGTGCAAATAAAAAAGAGGCAGATAGAATTGTCGAAGAACTAAGATGCTTTGGAGTTCGGGTACGTTTCTTTAATCAAAATGCCGCAGATGAATCTAAAAGAAGAGAAATTATTAACACTATTAAAGATGAATTGGCAGAAGATGATAATTCCAAAATTAGAGTTTTAATGCACTCGCTCGCATTCGGAACAATAGGACCGTTAATATCTGCGAACAGGGAAGATGAAATCAATAAAAAAAGAATCGAAATGACTATGAATGTAATGGCAAACAGCCTTCTTTACTGGGCTCAGGATATATTCCATAACCAGTTATTTGCTGAAGATTCACGTATTATAGCTCTGACAAGTTCCGGTTCAAATAGGGCGATGAAAGGCTATGGAGCTGTTTCTGTTGCAAAAGCGGCACTTGAATCATTTGTCCGTCAGTTAGCTGTGGAATTGGCACCCTTCAAAATAACAGTCAATGCTCTTATGCCCGGTGTTACCGATACTCCCGCCGCACAAAAACTACCGGATTTCCCGCGTATGTTGAAATTCTGTGCAGAACACCATCCTTACGACAGAAACACATTCCCGCAGGACGTCGCCAAAGCAATTGCACTTATTATAGATGAAAAATCCTATTGGATTACAGGACAAACAATCGGTGTGGACGGGGGAGAATCTATATATAGTTCATTTTAGAATTATCTGAGGAATAATAAAAAATAAATTTCAAATAAATTCATTGCCTTTTTTGGTAATTATACTTCCATTTATTGACTACTCATTAGTATAATTACAAAAAGTAATCTTTTCAATAAAGAAAAAAAGCATAAATTATTCGCTTAACATTAATATTTTTGTAAAAGGTCAGCGACCCAAATGAAAATTATTAATTTTTATTCAAGTAACAGTTAAGGAATTTCTATGATTGAATTCACTCTAACCGAAGAACAACAAATGCTCCGCGAAATGGTTCGGGATTTTGCAAATACCGAACTCAAACCCTTAGCCGCCAAAGTTGATGAAGATGAAGCGATTTCTCCCGAGATTATGAGGAAAATAGCGGATTTGGGTTTGCTGGGTGCACCATTCCCGGTCGAGTACGGAGGAAGCGGTTTTGTAGAAATCGGTTATTGTTTAATACAGGAAGAAATCGGCAGAGCCTGCATGTCCACGGCTACATTCATTGGCGCCCATGTCTCTATTGGCACCAATTCAATATATATCGGCGGTTCGGAAGAACTAAAGCAAAGATTTGTCGTTCCTTTGGCTAAAGGCGAGAAATATGCTGCATTTGCTTTAACGGAACAGGGTGCCGGTTCTGATGCATTTAATTTGCGTACAAAGGCTGAAAAAGATGGTGACCTATGGATTCTTAACGGTGAGAAACTTTGGATAACTAATGCTCCTTTTGCTGATGTATTTGCAGTTTATGCCAGGACAAAACGGGGAATCACCGCATTTGTTGTCGAAAAAGGAACTCCCGGCTTTACTCATGGAGCACCTGAAAGAAAAATGGGCATAAGAGGAAGTAAAACTGCATCCTTAACGTTTGATAATGTTCGTGTTCCAAAAGAAAACATGATAGGTAGTGAGGGACATGGTTTTTTAATTGCAATGAAAACTTTAGATGCCGGACGTCTTGGTTTGGGTGCCGCCTGCCTTGGGGGTATGAAAGAATTATTAGAGATTTCTACGCGTTTTGCTAAGGGAAGAAAGCAGTTTGATGAACCCATTTCCAATTTCCAGGGGGTACAGTTTATGCTTGCCGAAATGGCAATAAATATATCGGTTACCGAAGCCATTTTATATAGAACTGCC
>JBEKWK010000485.1:0-3086 GCA_049513175.1 FCB group bacterium | reverse complement strand
GCTAATCCGGTACTAAATCCACAAACCATGCAAACTGCGATTTTCACTCCTTCGGGATTGCAGGATTGGAGAACGGAGATTATACAGTTGAATGATTACAAAGATGATTCGACTGCCGTAATCATGTTTCAGTATATCTCCGATTTAGGAGGTGCAATTTATTTTGATAATGTCCGGTTTGATTCCTATGATGTATTGACAGTCGCCGAGAATAATGAAATAATGAGTGTATATATCGGTCCAAATCCTGCAAGCGAATTTATATATTTAAAAACAGACGAGATTCTTAATCTAAATGTTCAGATTTATTCAATCGCAGGAATAAAATTATATGACGAACCTTTTTCAGATAGAATAAATATCAGTTCGTTTCAGAGCGGAGTATATTTCCTGAAATTGGGGAACAAGGTTTTGAAATTTGTAAAAATATAATTAATAATAAATGCCTTAAATTTGTAAAGAATTGATGTGGATTATAATAAATTTTGAATTATTAGTATAAATTATGGCACTGACTAAGCCGCTTCAAAAAGCATTAAATATAATTATAAAAATAGCTGACCCTGATAAAGTCATTTTATTTGGTTCTATGGCAAACGGCAGAGCTACACCCGACAGTGATTACGACTTATTGGTATTAAAAGATAAAGTAAAACATACGAGAAAACTTGCACAAAAAATTTATTTGAATTTAAATAATGTGGGTGCACCTTTCGATATTTTAGTGTATGATACCGACAAATATGAGGAAATTAAAAATTTACCTTATTTAATATATTACACTATAAATAAAGAAGGTAATATAATTTATGAAAAGAATTGATGAAGTTTATTAAAAAATTTCAAGAATACAATAAAAGAAAATAGTCATTCTGAGCGTAGCGAAGAATCTATACTTACTCCTACTCTCTGGATTCTTCACTTCGTTCAGAATGGCTTTTTTAATCATTTATAATAATACTTGGATTCCAGCTTTCACTGGAATGACAGAATGGGAAAATTTATTTAAAAAAATATATGGGGTGTTATGAAATTGTTTGTTTACTTTATTTTTGTTCTTTTTATTCTATCATTAAATCTTCAGGCACAGTCAACCACTACGGCGGGAGGCGGAGATATTCCCTGCCAATTTTTTCCATCGAATAATGCCTGGAATACAGCAATAGATAAATTGCCGGTTGATGCAAATTCAAGTAAATATATAAATATTATAGGTCCTACAATCGGACTTCATCCCGATTTCGGTGCCGGTTTATATGATGGTTCACCTATGGGAATTCCTTATGTTATGGTAAATGGCAGCCAGCCTAAAGTAAATATTGTATTCGATACATACAGTGAGAGCGATCCGGGTCCTTATCCTATACCTCCAAGTCCGCCGATTGAAGGCGGGGACGCCAGCTCAGGCGACAGGCATGTACTTGTTGTGGACACGACTAACCTAATACTTTATGAAACATATTCCACATATCCAAATAACGACGGGACTTGGCATGCAGGTTCGGGAGCGATTTTTGACTTAAAATCCAACACTTTAAGACCGGATACCTGGACATCTGCCGATGCGGCAGGCTTGCCGATACTGCCTGGACTGGTCAGGTATGACGAAGTGGCAAAAGGAGAAATAAACCATGCTATAAGATTCACAGTACCTAAAACACAAAAGAAATATGTATGGCCCGCAAGGCATTACGCCTCGAGCATTACGGATACACAATATCCGCCTATGGGACAAAGATTCAGATTGAAAAGTAGTTTCGATATTTCAACTTATTCTGCTGTGAATCAAGTTATATTAACAGCAATGAAAAAGTATGGGATTATCCTTGCCGATAACGGCTCTGCCATTTATATATCAGGCTGTCCCGACTCCCGTTGGAATAATGATGACTTATCTAATTTAAAGAAAATTAAAGGTGCATCATTCGAAGCTGTGGATTGCTCTTCTTTGATGATCGACCCCAATTCAGGTGAAGCAAAACAGCCAAACGGCACCAAGCCGAATGTACCGTATATTCAACCACCCTACCCAGTTTTCTGTAGTGGCGATAGTGTAATATTATATATTACACCCCAAACAAGTGTAAATTACCAATGGAAAAACGGCACTCAAAATGTAGGTGCAAATTCTGCAAGTTATACGGCAACCACTTCAGGAACTTATACTGTTGTTGTTACAAATAACTTCGGCTCTGCCACATCAAATATTGCAATTGTATCCGAACTTTACAAACCCTCATCTGCAACAATTATAGCTGATGGGCAAACTGAATTTTGTGAAGGTGGTCATATTTCACTTTTTATCCCATATCAAGAAGGTGTAACTTATCAATGGAGAAATAATAACCTAAATGTTGGTACAAATTCAAATACTATAGTAGTTTCTGAAAGCGGGGTTTATACAGTTGAGCTTAGTAATTATTGTGGTACAACATTAATTAATAACAGCATAACAATAACAGTTTATCCTAGACCTACGACTCCTTCTATATCCCAAATCGGCGATGATACATTAGCCTGTTCCGTTGACGCAGATTCATATGATTGGTCTTTGGATGACACTCTAACGAACTTCACAACAAAGATAATCAAAGTTGTTAAATCAGGAAAATATAATGTTGGCGTTGTCCAAAATGGCTGTGCATCGAATTGGTCGGCACCATATCAATTTACTTCTACAGGTGTAAAGGAGTTAGACAAAAAAGGTACAACCTCTGTTTTTCCAAATCCTGCCTTAGATTTCATCACTATATCAGGCTATGCAGGAACTGCTATAATTTATGATATAATCGGAAAAGAAGTTTGGAGAGGGAATTTCGGAGCAAAAGAAAACATAAATATTTCAAAGTTGCAGACAGGTTTGTATTATATAAAAATAAATAATCATAATCAATTTAATTTTATAAAGTTTTTTAAGCAATAACGGGCAGTTCAAATTAATTCCCTCTCGTTCCCAAGCTCCTGCTTGGGAACGCTCCTAATATTAAATGTGACCAAATATACCGTATAAAGCATATAGCTAATCTTAAATAATTTCTTTAATTTACAGATACTTCGCCGTATAAAATCTAATTATTTTTCTTTTT
>JBEKWK010000484.1:0-4075 GCA_049513175.1 FCB group bacterium | reverse complement strand
TATATATTAATAATTTATATACCCAAATATAATAAAATAAAATATGAAAAGTAAGCATTAATTCCCATATTGAATTTCTACTCCTTGTTGCCCTGAAAAATCAAGAAGTTTAAAGTAGAAAAAGAAATAATCATTTTTCTGTTAACTGAAAACCGAGAACTGATAACTGAATTAAGGTATTTTCCTAAACACCACATATCTCAATAGCAGCTCAAGCATAAGGAATAATCCCGCTAATAAAGCATAAGGAAGGAATTTTTCTGCATGGCGGTTAAATATAGCAACATCTATCCTGGTTTTCTCCATTTTATCAATTTCGGAGTAAATATTTTCAAGAGTTTTATTATTTGTAGCACGGAAGTACTTGCCGCCTGTCATACCGGCAATTTGTCTCAATAAATCTTCATCAATTTGAACCGGAATATTTTGATATTGAATGCCGAATGGTGTCTGGAAAGGATAGGGTGCAACACCTTTAGTACCTACACCTATTGTATAACATCGTATTCCGAAAGTCTTGGCTATTTCCGCGGCAGTCAGCGGTGCGATTAATCCCATATTATTTACACCGTCAGTCAGAAGAATGATAATCTTGCTCTTTGATTTGCTGTCTTTCAGACGATTAATTGCCGTTGCGATACCATTCCCTATTGCAGTGCCGTCCATTATCATACCGGGTTTGATGGATTGGAATAAATTCTTCAAAACGTCGTGGTCAATCGTAACGGGACATTGAGTAAAGCTTTCTCCGCTGAACACAACTAACCCTATCCGGTCATCAGGTCTTCCGTCTATGAAAGACATAGCGGTCTTTTTAGCGGCTTCCACTCTGTTAGGATGGAAATCCTCAGAGAGCATTGATGTTGATATATCGAGTGCAATTACTATATCTATACCTTCAGTTGATACATTTCTACTCGTAGAACTTGATTGAGGTCTTGCAAGTGCGAACACAAGAAAAGCTATTACAACTACTCTCAAAACCTGTGGAAATCTGCAAGGTGGGGGCATCTTTCTTATGTTTGAATATATACCAAGCAACCATCAATGGTATAATAAGCAAAAGATAGAAATACTCAGGATTCGCAAATGTTATGTCTTTCATCATCATTAGCCTTGAATAATAAACCTAAAACAAATTAATTCCCCTCTGCTTCGGCTTTTTGTACAGCTTCAGAAGGAATTGTTCCCTTAACAAAATCTATGCTTAAATTCATTGACAAAGTATTCACATCCGGTAAAGGTTGATACTTGGCAAATTTCACCAAATCGGCAGTTTCAAATACTTTTCCCATTCTTTCCACAAATTCCATATCTATTTTTGCATTCAGCATCGCTTCGATTATTTCCGAAGTAATCATTTCCAATGCCGGGATATAAAAACTTCTTTCGAGGTACGTTCTTATAATTTCAGTCAGCCTGATATAATATAATTTGACCTTGCCCTTTTGCCAGAGTTTTTCATCATCCAGTTGCTTCAGTGCTTCGAGTGCATAAATATGAGGAGGAATCCTCGGGTCATACTTAGGTTTAGGCAACTGCCGCTTTTTATATCTTTTCCAGAGTAAATACCCTCCTACACCTGCCGCCGCCGCAAGAATGACTATTAAAAAATACAATAAATATTCCCAGATGCTAATGGGAATATCCAAAGGTGATTTTATATCCTTAATCGCTAAAGATGTGTCTACCTGAACTGTGTTGAAGCGGATATGCAAAGGTAGAGTCTCAATCGGATAAGGTGACGGCATTCCATTCTTCTCATACATTACGGTTAAAGCAGGAATCTCGTACCAACCTGTATCAAAGCAAGTCATCACAAATTGCTGTCTAAGTGAATATTTACCGTTGGAATCAACAGTGTCAATCTTACTCCTCGACAAAATTTCCAGTTTACCTATAGAATCCGGCATAGCCGGAAGAATAATATTCGTTTTTTTGTCGGATTGCACCTCGAGCTTTAATTTAAACTGGTCGCCAATCAAACCTTTGGTAGTATCGAGTGAAGCTTTGGCTATTACATTCTGAGAATAAGATTTACTACTAATTCCCAAAATGCAGAATAAAATAGCAATAAATTTTAATAATTTCATCTTCTTCTCTCTCTCCTTTTGAAGAAGTTCATTAAAGGCATGATATAAGGCTCATCTGTTCTAATATTTACCACATCCACACTTGTTTTTTTAAACATTTCAGCCAATTTTGTTTGTTTTTCGAACCACCAGCGATGGTAGTTGTCTCTTACATTTTGATTTGATGTGTCGAGCCAGAGCATTTTTCCTGTCTCGGCATCTTTTGCCCGAATCAAGCCGAGATTAAGAATTTCTGCCTCACGGTTATCGTAAACATGCATTGCAACGGTATCGTGCTTTTTACTCGATATTTTTAATGCATCTTCGAAATTGGAATCGAGAAAATCGGAGAGTACAAAAACTATGCTTCTTTTCTTAATAACATTGAAAAGATAACGCAAAGCCTGTTCTATGTCGGTTTTTTGGTTTACCGGCTCAAATTCTATTAATTCACGAATAATTCGCAGGATGTGTGTCCTGCCCTTTTTGGGAGGAATAAATTTCTCGATTTTATCGCTGAAAAATATTATACCGATTTTGTCATTATTCTGCATAGCGGAAAAAGCCAGGACAGCACACAATTCTGTAACAAGGTCTTTTTTGAATTGCTGTTTTGTACCAAAACTTTCAGAGGCACTCACATCCACAAGCAATATCACAGTCAGCTCTCGTTCTTCCTCAAATATCTTGATGTAGGGATGATTAAGGCGGGCGGTAACATTCCAGTCAATAGCCCTGATGTCGTCTCCGTAGGTATATTCCCTTACTTCGCTGAATGCCATGCCGCGTCCCTTGAAAACGCTATGGTACTCGCCGGAAAATATCTGCTTAGATAATCCCCGAGTCCTTATTTCAATTTTTCTTACTTTCTTTATTAGCTCAGTTGCATCCATATTTTTCCAATTTTAATATTTTCTTCTTTGCATTACTTGGCGCCCTTTGCGGTTAAAATTTTTAATTCTTAATTTTTAATTCTTAATTAAGAAAAATTCTTTATGGTACTTCAACCGTATTCAAAATCTCATTTATAATATCTTCGGAATTAATATTTTCAGCTTCAGCTTCATAAGTAAGCCCTATCCTGTGTCGAAGCACATCCAGACAAATAGCCCTGATATCCTCAGGAATTACATAACCCCGCCTCTTAATAAATGCATAAGATTTTGCCGCAAGAGCAAGATTAATCGAGCCTCTCGGCGACGCCCCGAATGAAATCAGTCCTGTCAGCTTATCTAATTTATATTCCTTTGGCTCTCGAGTTGCAAAGACAATATCGAGAATATACTGCTCGATTTTTTCATCCATGTAAACTTCTTTTACTAAATTTCGCGCTCTTAAAATATCCGCAGGTTTCAAAACCTGGTTTGGTGCAGGATAATCAACTGCAATATTTTGACGCATAATCGAACGTTCTTCCTCACGGGCAGGATAATTTATTACTATTTTGAGCATAAATCTGTCAACCTGTGCTTCGGGCAGAGGATATGTACCTTCCTGCTCAATAGGGTTTTGCGTAGCAAGCACGAGGAAAGGCTCTTCCAATTTGAATGTAGTTTCGCCGATTGTTACCTGCCGTTCCTGCATTGCTTCCAGTAAGGCACTCTGTACTTTTGACGGAGCGCGGTTAATTTCGTCTGCTAAAATAAAATTTGCAAAGACAGGACCTTTGCGTACCGTAAATTCTTCTTTTCTTTGATTATAAACCATTGTACCGATTAAATCTGCAGGTAGCAAATCAGGTGTGAACTGAATACGGCTGAATTTGGCATCAATTGCCTGGGCAAGAGTCTTTATGGCAAGTGTTTTTGCAAGTCCCGGCACACCCTCGAGTAACATATGCCCATTGGACAATAAGCCAATTAATAGCCTTTCGACCATCGGTTTCTGTCCTATAATCACTTTCCCGATTTCCATGAAAAGCATGTCCACAAAAGAGCTTTCCTGTTGAATACGTTGGTTTAATTCCTGAATATCTGTCATTTTCACCTCAAATAATTATTGTT
>JBEKWK010000483.1:0-3097 GCA_049513175.1 FCB group bacterium | reverse complement strand
CGAAAGTGAATCCGTCTAACCAAAGCTCAAAACCAACCCCATAAGTGTCTGCATATATTTCTACATAACTTATCTCGGACATATAAACATCCGATTTACCTTCAGCACTTCTTGTCCAAACAGAATTTCCTTTCAAAGGAACTATATAATTTTTCCACCGACCGAGAGCAGTATTAAGTACTGCCGCACTTGCCTCATATTTATAATATCCCCCGCAGTCATTTCCTAATCTGATTTGATGATATTGGAAAGCCGACTGGTTTGTGTCAATTCCTTTAACCCAGAAACTCATAGTTTGTATTTTTGATAAATCCCAATAAGCGAATTTACCTCCTGCAGGTCTGTAATGCACCCAAACATACCAACCGTTTCCTGTGGTTACTTTGATAGATGCCTTACCAACTTTTCTGTCTGTGGAATCAAATTCAACTTTAGTTGGAATAGCTAAGCCATGCCAGCCACATTCTTCTGTATATACAGACCATTCCGTCTCAGGTTCAGTCAGGTCTGAAGGAGGATTATATTCAACGATGGGTGATTCACCGGGTTTTCTGGGTGACCAGATAACTGGTCCAAGTGCATTGTAAGCTGATGAATCATAGATTTTACAAAAAATATAATCCTCACTATCCGGTGTGAAGGAATTATTTTCTGCATGTATTGTTTTAGGTGAATTGTTCTCTATAAAATACATTACAGTTCTGTCAAAAGTGTTATTATAAATTGTGTCCTTTTCTGATTTAATTGTATCTGCAAAATCAATATCGTTCCAATTTCTTATAAAATTATTTTCGCTTAGATATACATGTTCAGTATTGCTCGACGAAATTGCACGTGTATTTTCCTTGAAAATATTATTTAGTATTTTATAATCTTTCGATTGATTTGATTCGTAACCTTTAGCCGGATTTCCATTGGCTGTAAGTTGTATTCCCGTTGGATTACCTGCGAAATCATTATTAAAAATTAAATTATTATAGCCCCAGTCAACAGAAATACCTGCAACCTGGTTATAATTTACTTCATTACTGTCAACAACATTATTAAAAGAGTAGCCAAGCCAAAAGCCATATTGGCTTGTATTACAAATATTATGCTTGAAAATATTACCGCCTGCAAAAGTGGCTTCTATAGCATTATGAGGAGAACCGGAGCAATCATTAAATTCAAAATAATTGTTATTTGGAATGTTTGAATATTGATATTGTCCGAGGAAAACGCCGTCACCGGAATTTGTAAAATCATTATTCAGAATTGTATTATTATTGGAAACAAGCATCAGGATTGCAGCACAATCGCTTGGGTCTGTTCTTGGACGGTTAACATTAGAGCAGGTATCTTTGTATATAAGGCAATTATTTGAAAAATACATTCTGATTCCATAGGAAGTATTCCAAGAAAAATTATTCTCCGAAATTATTACACTATCACAATGATAGAGAGCTATCCCATCATTTGAATATTGAGATGTGTTTTGAATTATTCTTCCTCCAGTACAGCTATCTAACAAAATGCCTCCGCCAAGTGCCTGGTCAACATCTGTCCAGATTGAAATCCAGCCGATTGAATCAACTTTATTGCCCGTAAAATTGCAATTCTGGATATTTATATTTGATGAATTGAATGCTTCGACGGCATAGAAAAAATTCTTAACAGATTTAAAATTTTTTATAGTGATATTTTGTGAATTTAATATTTCTATCATGTACCCTGAATAGTTCATACCTGATACATTGACACTGTCTCCATCAATTGTAATGTTTGCTTTATACCTGATTTGTATTAGTCCGTCTCTTCCTGCATCATTTAATGTATAATTTCCGGGAATAATTTTAATATATGAGTTACTATCAGGAGTCATATTATCCGTTAAAGGTACCTCTGTCTGCGAAAAGGCATTTGTCATAATTAATGACAATATTAAAGGAATAATAAAAAGATATTTTTTCATAAACACATTCCGAATTTATTGTATTCTATTTTTTTCAATTATATACCTTAGGCGAAATCTGTTTGAATTAATGCAATATATAAAATTTTATCAGAATTATATTGCTAAAATATATTCCTAATTAAAAAAATATTCTTTAAATTTATATTAAGTTTTTATTGTAGTAAATATAATTCACGGCATTTTTTATTAATTACACATATATCTCGATGCAGACAAAAGGAATAATATTAGCAGGCGGCAGCGGAACCCGCTTATATCCAATGACGGCGATTTTCAGCAAGCAATTGCAGGTAGTCTATGACAAGCCGATGATTTATTACCCTCTTGCTACTTTAATGCTTGCAGGCATCAAAGAAGTGCTGGTGATATCTACTCCAAACGATACTCCAAATTATGAAAAACTTCTTGGTAACGGAAAAGGATGGGGCATTCAAATTTCTTACGCCGTTCAAGCAAAACCTAAAGGAATTGCCGAAGCATTTATTTATGGTGAGAAATATATAGGGCATGAGCAGGTATGTCTGATTTTAGGAGATAATTTATTTTACGGAAAACTCGATTTTCTTAGAACAGCTTTGGATAAGAATACAGGCGGTACGATTTTCGGCTATCCTGTTCAAAATCCGCAGGAATACGGTGTTGTAGAATTTGGAAAGAATTTTGAAGTATTGAGTATTGAGGAAAAGCCTAAAAATCCTAAATCTAAATATGCAATACCCGGTTTATACGTTTTCACAAATGATGTCGTTGAAATATCAAAAAACCTGAAGCCGAGTCCACGCGGGGAATTGGAAATTACAGATGTTCAAAAAATATATCTTCAGCAAAACAGGCTAAAAGTAGAAATTATAGGCAGAGGAATTGCATGGCTGGATACGGGAACACCTCAAAGCCTTATGGAAGCAGGTTCTTTCATTCATGCAATAGAAGCACGCCAGGGGAGGAAAATTGCCTGCCTCGAAGAAATCGCACTCGAGCAAAATTTTATTAATAAAAATGAATACATTAATACCGTTAATGCACTTCCTAATTGCTCATATAAAGATTATTGTTTGGGATTGCTGGAGGAATTTTAAACAAAATAATATTTTTGCAAACTAACTTTTGCAAAGATATTTTATCTGTTTTATTAAAATTGGAACT
>JBEKWK010000482.1:0-3108 GCA_049513175.1 FCB group bacterium | reverse complement strand
ACAAGAAAGACTATCTCAATTAATCCTGCGAATCCAAAAGAAGTTGTGGGAATATTTCAAAAAGGCGGACAGGCAGAAGCTGAACAGGCAATTCAATCAGCCTTAATAGCATTTGAGACTTGGAAATATGTTCAGGCGAAAGAGAGAGCAAATATATTATTAAAAGCTGCACAAATTGCAAAAAAAAGAAGATTTGAAATAAATGCTTGGATGATTGCTGAAGCAGGAAAAAATTTTGCGGAAGCTGATGCAGATACCTGCGAGGGAATAGATTTTATGGAATTTTATGCAAGGGAGGCTATACGATATTCAAATGACCAGCCATTGACAGAATATTCAGGCGAAAAGAATACCTATAAATACATACCATTAGGAGTAGGATTATGTATCCCGCCATGGAATTTCCCCTTTGCAATTATGGTAGGAATAAGTTCTGCCGCTTTTGTAACCGGAAATACAGTTATATTAAAGCCTTCATCTGAAACTCCCATGATGGCAAGATTATTTACGGATATTATGATTGAAGCTGGGTTACCTAAGGGAGTTCTGAATTATTTTGTAGCAAGCGGAGCCGAAGCAGGCGATTACCTTGTTCAGCATCCCAAAATCAGGTTTATTTCTTTCACCGGTTCTATGGAAGTGGGATTGAGGATTAATGAATTAGCAGCTAAGAAAACTCAGGGGCAGATTTGGATTAAGAGAGTTGTGGCTGAAATGGGTGGTAAGGATTCGATTATAGTGGATTCCGAAGCAGATATAGACTCAGCAGTGCAGGGAGTTTTAGTATCCTCATTCGGATTCCAGGGACAAAAATGTTCCGCTTGTTCAAGGGCTATAGTTGATAAAAAAGTCTATGCCGAATTTGTTAAAAAATTAAAAGAAGCAGCTTCAAAATTGAAGATTGGTGAACCTGCCGAGAATTTTTATTCGGGTCCTGTAATTAGTGCTACAGCAGAGAAAAGCATATTAAATTATATAGAAATCGGCAAGAAAGAAGGAAAACTTCTTTGCGGAGGTGGTAAAGTCAAAGGGAAAGAAGGTTTCTTTATCGAACCGACAATTTTTATAGATATAAAGCCGGATGCCCGGCTTTCCCAGGAAGAAATTTTCGGTCCCGTACTTGCTGTTATTAAAGCAAATGATTATGAGAATGCTTTGAAAATAGCTAATAATACTATGTACGGTCTGACAGGAGCAGTCTATTCAAAAAATAAACAAAAATTAGAAAAGGCAAAATTAGAATTTCATATAGGTAATTTGTATTTAAATAGAAAATGTACCGGAGCCTTAGTAGATGTGCATCCTTTTGGAGGTTTTAATATGAGTGGTACGGATTCAAAAGCCGGTAGCCGTGATTATCTGTTATTGTTCCAGCAAGGAAAGTCAATAAGCCATAAAATATAATATTTTTAAATATTAAAACAAAGTACCCCTTGTATATTAGTATGCCAAGGGGTTTTTTCAAAGTTTTTTTTGTTTATGATAATTGAAAATAACAATATAGGTAAAAAGGAATTTAAAGAGAAAAGGTTTGTAGCTTTTAGTTCGGTATTAGCCGCTATCTTTCTCACCGGAACAAAACTTATTGTAGGATTGTTGACTGGAAGTCTTGGTATATTATCAGAGGCACTTCATTCCGGTTTAGATTTAGTTGCAGCAGTAATGACTTTCTTTGCAGTAAAAATTGCAGATAAGCCGGCTGATAATGAGCATAATTATGGTCATGGTAAAATTGAGAATCTCTCGGCTTTAGCTGAAACCGTTCTTTTGTTTGTTACATGTTTTTGGATTATATATGAAGCTTTAAACAGGTTATTATATAAAAATACCGAAATTGAAGTGACAGTTTGGAGTTTTGCAGTTGTTATTTTTTCAATAATACTTGATATAACCCGTTCAAGAGCATTATCGAAAGTTGCAAAAAAATACAATAGTCAGGCTCTTGAAGCAGATGCACTACACTTTTCTACGGATATACTTAGTTCCTCAGTAGTTTTGGTTGGATTAATAAGTGCCTATTTTGGTTATCATTCTGCAGATTCATTTGCTGCATTGATTGTAGCAGTTGTTGTAGCTTATATTTCTTTTAGAATTGGGAAAAAATCTATTGATGCTTTGATAGATAGGACTCCTAAAACATATACTTCTCAACAAATAATTAATATGCTTCTCGGTATTAAAGATTTGACAGAAATACATGACGTAAAGCTCAGAACCTCAGGACCGGATACATTTGTAGAATTAAATATTCATGTTGATTCAAAATTAAACATTGAAGATGCACATAATATTTCACATCTGGTCGAAGAAACTATCAAAGCAAAAATCAGGAGATGCAAGGTGCATATACATATCGAACCGGAAGATGGAATTTAATAGATATGGCTCTTACAATGAAATTTCTCATTACCCGTATCAAATAACAAGTATAAAATAAAAAGTTATAAAGTTTATAAAGTAAAAATTAATTTTATGAACTTTCAACTTTACAAACTTTAAGAACTTTACAAACTTCTTTCTTTAAATGATTACAAAATTTTTTATTGTTGATGCGACTTATAAAGAGGCTTTGCGAAATTCTGTACAGTTAATCAGAAACGGTAATATAATAATATTTCCTACTGAAACGGTTTATGGAATCGGTGCAGATATTTACAATGTTGATTCAATAAAATATTTATATTTAATAAAAAAAAGACCGATTAATAAACCCTTGGGAGCATATATAAATTCTATATCAATGGTAGAAAATATTTGTGAATTTATTCCTGAATCTTTTTATATTTTAGCAGAAAAGTTTTTGCCTGGTCCACTTTCTATAATACTTAAAAAAAACAAAAAAATTTCTCCAATTGTTACAGGAGGATTGGAAACAATAGCAATCAGAATGCCGGATAATAAATTTATATTAGATGTGCTAGAATCCTTCGGGAATCCTTTGGCAGGTACATCTGCGAATATTTCAGGTAATGAATCGGCAATTAATGCTTTTCAGGCGAAAGATTTTTTTGAAGGAAAGGTGTCTGCTATTTTTGATGGGGGTGAATGTAAATATGGGAAAGAATCTACATTAATAAGCCTTGCCGGGGTTCATCCGAAATTGTTGCG
>JBEKWK010000481.1:0-3109 GCA_049513175.1 FCB group bacterium | reverse complement strand
ATTGTTTTATATTATAATAATTTATTTTAATTGTTATTTCCCCCTTTGCAAAAGGGGGACTAAGGGGGATTTTACTATCTTCTATTTCACTCACTTCGGATGCACCTCTTCCACTCCTTTTATCAGGATTAGTTGAAATTTTATTTTTGATTCGATTTTCCGGAAGCATTCTTTTTAATAAATAATCTTTTTTGTCAATTTAAAATATCTATAACGAATAGAAAAAAAATTATATTGTAAAAAAAAATATTTTCTTGAAACTTAATATTGCATATTGCTATTAAAAATGTTATTTTACATAAAAATAAATCAATGTTTTAATATGGAGTAATTTATGAAAATTTTAAAAGTTTTAGCAGTCGTATTTCTTACAGTTTCTATGCTTGTTGCATATCAAAGCTGTAAGACTTTAACACAGATTACCAACTCACTGACAAATTTGAAGCGTTGCCAATTCATGCTCCAGAATGTCAATGGATTTCGCTTAGCCGGTGTTGACCTAAGCAATAAAAGAAGCATTTCGGATTTTTCAATTTCGGATGCTTTCAAACTAACATCTGCATTTGCAACGAAACAATTACCCGCTCAATTTGTTCTGAATGTTGCAGCGAAAAATCCAAACGACGGGAAAGGGGGTTCGCCTCAGACTAATGCAACTCTTACAGGGCTTGACTGGCGGCTGTTGATAGATGATGTACAAACTGTATCGGGTGAAATTGACCATAATATCGAAATTCCCGGAACAGGCCAAACTTCAATTATACCGCTAACTGTTAACTTAGATTTGTATCAATTTTTCGGACAGCAGGGCTATGATAAAATCTTGAACCTTGCTTTGGCACTCGGCGGCGTGAACAGCAGCCCCACACGATTGAAATTAGACGTTCATCCGACTGTTTCGACACCAATGGGTGCAATCAGCTACCCGGGCAGGATTACTGTGGTGGATAAGGAGTACAAATAGTTAGGAGTGTGGAGTGTGGAATTAGGAGTTAATTATCTAAAATGTAAAACGAAATTTATTTCGTTAAATAATCAAAAAAAACATTTGGCAGGTAATAGTTGGTAGGAGAAATTAGACTTCGGCGAGCTCAGTCGAGTCGGAGTGTGGAATTAGGAGTTGAAAGTTTGTAAAGTTCATAAAGTTTGCAAAGTTTATAAAGTCGGAAAGAAAATAGTTGGAGTAAAACTCAATCCACACTCATAGATTGTGTGAGTATGTATTTATAATGTCATTTCTGCGAAAGCAGGAATCCATTTGCATTCCTCTCCTTTGAAATTTCCCTCTCCTTTGGAGAGGGACAAAGAGTGAGGTGATTAAGTTCGGTGTTGATTTCGTTTGATATTTATATTAATTATTTTATATATTCGAAAGAAAACATAATGAAAAAGCCCATCTATTCAATTTATTTGTTATCCATTTTAATTTTCTGCCTTTTCTATAATAATTCTTACAGCCAGTGGGAAGCGGCTAATACCGGTATGGGAAATGGAAACCTTAGAATTAATGCGATAGCGGATTATAATGGAAAAATATTTGCTGGCACAGACAGTGGAATATTTATCTCAACAAATTATGGAAATGATTGGATAGTGAGTAATATTGGTCTGACAAATACCCATGTTACTTGTTTTGCAATTAATGAAAACTATATATATGCCAGCACAACAGACAAAATTTTTATAACAACAAATTATGGAAGCAATTGGGTCCAAATTAATCAAAGTGGTCCCGCCCCTGATATAAGATACCTTACAATTAATGGCAATAATTTCTTTACTGCTACATTTGTAGGAGCATATTTATCAACAGACAATGGAGTTAACTGGATTAACATTATGAATCAAAGTACAGCATATTTATCAAGTATTGCAATTAATGGAAATAATATTTTTGAGGCTTCTTATATAAATGGGATTTATTTATCAACAAATAATGGGAGAAAATGGACCGAGGTCAATAATGGTTTAACTAATACTGGTGTATATAACATTACAATTAATAATAATAAAATATTTGCAGGTACAGAAGGTGGTGCATTTGTATCATCAAATAATGGTAGTAATTGGACGCATATAAAAAATGGATTGAATGATACAATTGTAACAAGTTTTGCATTTAGTGGTAGCAATATTTTAGCAGGTACATATAGTGAGGGGATATTTTTATCAACAAATAATGGTTCTACTTGGACTCAAATTAATAATGGTTTGACTGATACTGAAATCTGGAGCCTTAAAATAAAAGATAACTTTATATTTGCAGGTACTGATGGAACCGGGATATTCAAAGCTGACGGTAATGATTTTGTTCCTTTATATATAAGCAAAATAAATGATATTAATATGAACCATGACACAAATGTTAATATAAATCTTTCTATTACAGTCTTTAATCCCGATATGCTTCAATTCTCTGTTAGTTCCGATAATGCTGATTTACTAGTTCCCGACAGCATAAAAATTCTGCCCAATGGCGATAATAGAGTTATGCAAATTACACCAACTAAGGAAAAATTTGGAGAAGCAAATATAACTTTAATTGTCTCTAATGGCGAGGATACTGTTTCCACATCATTCAAAGTCACAGTTTATAAATTTGATTTTACTATTAATGGCTCCACTACGGCCTGTCAAAATGATACATTAGATTATTCCACATCTGTAGAAACTAATGTTTCAATAACATGGAGAGCAGATAGCGGTAATATTATAGGTCCGAATAATAATAACAATATAAAAGTTCAATGGAATAAAACGGGGACAGGGCAGCTTGTTTTAATTAAAAAAAACCTGATTACAGGAAAAAAAGATTCAGTTTCTCAGTCCATCACAATTTACGAATTACCCCCAAAGCCGACGATATCCAAAAATATCAATACACTTACTTCAAGTGCCGCTGAAGGCAATCAATGGTATATAAAAGGCAATCCGATCACAGGTGCTACAAGTAATACATTCGGAGCTAGGGAGAACGGTAAATATTCAGTTAAAGTTACTTTAAATGGCTGTTCATCTATTTTTTCAGACGATTTTGATTTTATATATACAGGATATTTTGATTTAACAATAACCGGCACAACTTCTTTATGTCAAAATGATACTACTT
>JBEKWK010000480.1:0-3110 GCA_049513175.1 FCB group bacterium | reverse complement strand
AGTTGGACTTTTAAATAAATATGATATTGAAATAGAATATTAAGAGTAAATTTGTATAAAAAATATGAGAAAAAATCATATTCTCATATACTTTATATATCATTTATTAAATTGTGATTTTATTCACAAGGGAAGAAATTAACATGGCAGAAGTTCAAATGTTATCTATTAAAGACACAACCGCGAATCCGGCACCATTAGGGCTTTTAGGTTTTGGAATGACAACGGTTTTACTCAACTTGCATAATGCAGGAATATTCCCTTTTGATGCTATGATATTAGCAATGGGAATATTTTATGGTGGCTTGGCACAAATTATAGCCGGTATAATGGAATGGAAAAAGAATAATACTTTTGGAGCAACGGCTTTTACATCTTATGGTTTGTTTTGGCTGACATTAGTATTCATCCAGTGGCTGCCAAAATTTGGTTTCACTCCGTCCAGTACATTCTCTATGGGCTTCTATCTTTTAATGTGGGGAATATTCACAGGATTTTTATTTATAGGTTCATTAAAAATCAACAAGGCTCTGCAGGTAGTTTTTGGTACGTTAACTCTATTATTCTTCCTTTTGGCAATTCGTGATTTTTCAGGTAATGAAGCAATAGGCAGATTTGCCGGAGTGGAAGGCATTATTTGCGGATTGTCTGCTATTTACGCAGGATTGGCGCAGGTCTTGAATGAATTATATGGAAAAACTATTATGACTCTGGGAGTTAAGAAATGAAATAAATGATATTATTAAAAAATTCTCAAAATAAAAATGCGTAACATCAGTTTTGTAGCGGTTCATAGAGGTGGTCATCTCAGCAAGGAACAGCATCGTCAATTGATAAAATGGGCTGTTGTCTGTGCTGAAAACGTTTTACCATTATTTGGTGATATTATTGATGAACGACTGCATGATGCTTTAAGAGTTGCTAATACCTGGGAATGCGGTGGAGCTTCAGTTGGAGATGCAAGAAATTCTTCGGTAAAAGCACATGAGGTAGCAAGAGAATCTGCAGAACCTGCGGCAAATGCAGTAGCCCGTGCCGTCGGACATGCCGTAGCAACTGCTCACATGGCAGACCATTCATTGGAAGCCGCAAATTATGCATTAAAAGCTGTAAAAGCCTTGGGTAAATCAACTGAATTGGAACGTAAGTGGCAGGACAAGCAACTTTCTCCGGATATTAAGGAACTTGTATTATCTGCAAGAGAAAAGAAGTTTTAAAAAGAATTAAAATAAAAAAATTAGGATAAAATAAATATTATGGACTCAAATACTAAATTCAAAACCATTGACGAATACATAGCAGCATATCCGGAAAATGTACAAAAACTTTTGGAACAGCTTCGGTCAATAATTAAGAAGACTGCACCGGAAGCAGAAGAAATAATAAGCTATAATATGCCTGCTTTTAAATTGAAAGGGATAATAGTGTATTTTGCGGCACACAAAGAGCATATAGGCTTTTATGCTTTACCTACAGGTAACGAAGCCTTTAAAAAGGAGTTGTCTCAATATAAAACAGGAAAAGGCTCTGTACAATTCCCTTTTGAGAAGGGCATCCCTGTTGCCTTAGTTAAGAAAATTGTAAAGTTCAGAGTAAAAGAAAATCTTGAAAAAGCAAAAGCAAAAACAAAAAAATTAACTAAATAATAATAATTCATTATGGAACAAAAAACAGCACAACAAACTACCTATCCAAAATGGCTGGATAGAACAGAATATCCTTTTAAAAGCCATTACTTTGATTTGCCGGTGGGCAGTATGCATTACCTTGATGAAGGGCAGGGCGAGCCGATTGTAATGATTCACGGCAACCCGGGCTGGAGTTTTGAATTTAGAAAAATTATTTCTGAAATGTCAAAAACCAATCGCTGTATTGCACCTGACCATATTGGATTTGGTCTTTCTGATAAGCCATTCGATTTCGATTATTTTCCGGCAAGTCAAGCGAAAAATTTTGAATTATTTATGGATAGTTTAAATTTAAAAAATATCACATTGGTTTTCAATGATTGGGGAGGTCCTATCGGACTGTCTTATGCCATTAATCATACGGAAAAAATCAAGAAAATAGTCATCCTTAATACATGGTTATGGTCTGTTAAAAAAGATTGGTATTATCAAATGTTCAGCGGCGTTATGGGAGGTCCATTCGGTAGGTTTATGACAAAGAACTTTAACTTATTCGGAAGAATGGTTGTAAGGCAGGCTGTGGGCAATTACAAAAAACTGGGCAAACATATTCACAGACATTATTATGACCACTTGGAAACCAAGCAAGACAGGAAGGGCTGCTACACTTTTCCGAAGCATATCATCGCTTCAAGCAAATGGCTGGACAGACTGTGGCAGCAACGTGAAAAAATAAATTCAATTCCGACAACAATTGTATGGGGTATGAAAGACATTGCATTCCGTGAAAAAGAATTGAATTATTGGATAGCAAATTGGAACAATCCAAAAGTCATTAAATTAGATGAGATTGGGCATTACCCGCAGGAAGAAGCACCGGATGTAGTGATAAAAGAGCTGAAAGAATAAAGGTAATAACTTATAACTGGTTAGATTATTAATAGAAGATTATTTTATAATAAATTTTGATTAAAATGGCAATTTGATAGGTATTATTTACAAAAATTTAAGTATTGCAAGAAATGTCAGTTATGCTCTGAAGTTTTCTAAAATAAAAGAATTTTTAATTAAAAATGGTTATAATTTACAAAGTCAACCTGAAAACTTATATAAAGAATTGAGCTTTGTTGATAAGGTTAAGGCTCTTAATGATACAATTTATATAATAGAAATATTAGATAATAAACCTGAAGATTAATTATAATTTTGGAATGGTATATATAAAATAATGAAACATCCTATTCTCAAAAAAGATTTGATATTATTTATTATTTTATTACCTATAATGTATTCAATATGGGCATTAAGTCCGATATTTTTTTTGTATAGATTTATTAGCTTGATTGTTTTTTGGAGTTTATTTATAATTTATTTTTTGAGTATTTTGATGCTATGGAACTTTGAATCATTTAACAATAATATTAATAGGAATAATCGTAGGAATAGAGATAAAAGAAGAACTTCTGATATATTAATTGCGAT
>JBEKWK010000479.1:0-3117 GCA_049513175.1 FCB group bacterium | reverse complement strand
TCGCAATGAATTTTGAATGAAAATCAGTTTAACGATTGATTGAAAAATTTAGTTTTATTTAATCCCAAAAATAAGTTTCGTATATTTGCAGTTCGTTTTTTTGAAAAAAGAATAATGTTTAAAAGAAATTATTTCAGGATAGAAAATGCCAGTTAAAAAATCTGATTCAACAGAATCAACAACAAAAGCTAAGTCAACAAAGGGTCGCGACCCAAAGGGACTTGTCCCAAAGAAAAAATTAGTTGTCGTCGAATCACCTGCAAAAGCCAAAACCATAAATAAATATTTAGGAAAAGATTATACTGTTGAAGCCTCTGTCGGTCATATAAAAGATTTGGAAACTTTCCGCCTGGGTGTGGATATTAAGAATGGATTCCAACCTAAATATGTTACAGTTAAAGGTAAAGCCGATATTATCAAAAAAATAAAAACTGCTTCAAAAAATTCTCAGAGTGTGTTGATTGCAACTGACCCTGACAGGGAAGGTGAAGCAATTGCCTGGCATCTCGCAAATGAAATCAGAACTGAAAACCCAGAAATACAAAGAGTCCTTTTTAACGAGATAACTAAATCAGGAATCCAAAAAGGTCTTAAAGAGGTTCGCGCTATTGACGAAAATATCTTCATGTCTCAACAGGCAAGACGAGTGATGGATAGATTAATAGGTTACCAGGTATCACCTTTTTTATCGAGGGCAATGCTCGAAAAAACTTCGGAATCTCTATCTGCCGGCAGAGTTCAATCTGTTGCACTGCGTCTAATTTGCGAAAGAGAAACTGAAATTCAAACATTTGTTCCTATCGAATACTGGAACCTGATTGGAAAGTTTGAAACATCAGGTAAAAAATCTTTCTCTGCAAGGTTGGTATCTTTCGACGGTACTAACATCACTAATCCTGATGGCTCAGCCAAATCGGAGGATGACGATGAGCAAAATAAGATTGATAAAAAATTAGCTTCTCTTAACTTCATTCGTAATGAAGAACAGGCTGAATCACTCAAGGCTCGGATTGAAAAAGAAAAATATTCCATAACCGACATCATCAAAAAAACCGTAAGCAGGAAACCATTCGCTCCTTTCACTACAAGTAGCCTTCAACAGGAAGCATCCAAAAGACTCGGTTTCAGTAATAAGAAAACAATGACTGTTGCTCAAAGACTTTACGAAGGTGTCGAAATTGATAAAGAGACAATCGGTTTGATTACTTATATGCGAACAGATTCAATGCGAATAAGCGATGATGCTCAAAAAGCCGCAATTGAACATATTGAAAAGACATTCGGAAAAGAATTTCTTCCTGATAAACCTAATATCTTTTCCTCCAAATCTAAAAATGTTCAGGATGCTCATGAAGCTATCCGCCCGACTATTTTAGATTACACTCCAAAGCAGGTTTCAAAATTTCTCGATAAAGACCATGCTAGTCTTTATGAATTAGTTTATAACCGCTTCCTTGCTTCTCAAATGGCATCTGCACTTTACGACCAGACTACAGTCGAAATACAGGGAGGAGTTTTTACATTCAAGGTTACAGGTTCTGTATTGCTTTTCAAAGGATTTCTTGCCGTTTATGATGATTCCAAAGAAGAGAAAAATGGCAATGGAAATGGCAACGGAGAAGACAAAGATTCCGATGTAATTCTTCCCGGTGAATTGGTAGTAAATGCATTGCTCGATTTAATCAACCTTGACCTGAATAAAGCTCAGACTAAACCGAAGTCACGCTTTAATACAGCAAGCCTTGTCAAAGAACTCGATGAATTGGGTATCGGAAGACCCAGCACTTATGCAACAATAGTCAGTACACTAACCGACAGGAATTATGTAGCTTTCGATAAAAAATCATTCGTACCGACAGAACTTGGATTAGATGTAAGTAAAATATTAGTTCATAATTTTCCTGATATATTCACCATATCTTTTACAGCCGAAATGGAGGAAAGTCTCGATTCCGTTGCTGACGGCGATAAAACTTATCTCGAGATATTAAATAATTTCTATACACCGTTTCAAAAAGCTCTGCAATTTGCCGAACAGCATGGCGACATTCCTGCAATCATCTGCGAAAAATGCGGCGGTGTAATGATTATCAAAGTCAGCCGCAGAGGCAGATTTTTAGGCTGTTCCAATTATCCCGATTGTGATAATACCAAACCTTTGCCGAAAGAAGACAAAGCCGAAAAAGCCGAACCCGAAATAGCCGAGGGCATCACCTGCGATATTTGCGGCAAGCCGATGTACATCAGGACAAGCAGATTCGGGAAATTTTACGGCTGTGTTGATTATCCGACATGCAAAGGAACCAAGCCTTTTACGACCGGCGTCAAATGCCCTCAATGCCATGAAGGCGTTATCATTGAACGGTACAGCCCAAAATCCAAAAAGAAGTTCTATGGCTGTTCACGCTATCCCGACTGCAACTATATCAATAATCATGAACTGCTCGAACAGAAATGCGCTTCATGCGGACATGATTATCTTGAGGTACGATTCAGGAAAAACGGCGAGAGCTGGGAAAAATACTTAGCCTGTCCGAATTGCAAAGAAACTTTTGAGATTAAAGTATAAAATTGGATTCATAAACATTCAACCATTTTTAATTCAGTTAAAAGTTAGCAATTAGCATTTGCCAGTTGTTTTTGCTCGTTGTTAGCAAGAAATTGTCATTCCAACGAAAGTTGGAATCCATTCTTAATCAGTTGTCAGTTGCTCGTTGTTAGCAAGAAATTGTCATTCCAACGAAAGTTGGAATCCATTCTTTCCACTTTATAAACTTTCAACTCCTACACCCTCCAAAACCCGCCAATTTCAACTTGCCCGGCGGCACTGCAATTGTTTTATTTCAAAGAACTTATCCTTCCTTAGCCGCCAAATCCTCCAAAAACCCGATTTTTTAATATTCCTGAAATGTAAGTAGTTCAAATAATTAAAAATTAAGAATTTAAAATTAAGGATTAGCTCGGTGGAAATCTAATCAATTAAAAATTTAAAATTTACTTTATAAACTTTATGAACTTTACAAACTTTATAAACTCTTCTCCCCATTTCAAAGAACATTCAGCACAAAAATAATAATGAAATTTTAAACGGTTTATTCAACCGTTTTTTAATTATTT
>JBEKWK010000478.1:0-3121 GCA_049513175.1 FCB group bacterium | reverse complement strand
TTTAAAACAACCCAGACCTAAGAAAGTAAATCCCAGGACCCCTCTTCAAAATGTATCTGATTTTATTGACGGACTAAAATATAGTTTCGAGTATGCCGAATCCCAACACAAGCCTGTTGTAGTAAACCTGAGCTGGGGTACGGTTTCCGGTCCAAAGGATGGAAATTCATTATTTTCGCAGGCACTGAAAACTATGGTAGGAAAAGGAAAAATATTTGTAGCATCCGCTGCAAACAACGGTGACGGTGCAACTCATATTATGAAACAGTTTACTCAAAACGATACTTTATTCAAGACATATTTCACATATTCTCAGTATATAACCACTCCTCCGAAGGGGATTTGGCTCGATGCTTGGGGTGATTCAGCTAAGACATATTCATTAGACCTTGCAATTATTGACTCAGCAACTAAGAATATTATTTCAGAAACAGGATTTATCCCTGGAAATATTGACAATACCTATAACATAAACTTAGTTGCACAAAATGACACAGTAAATATAACTTTCTACGCAATACCTAATGATTTTAACGGCAGACCGCATTTTTATCTTGAAATCGGAAGTCAAAAGAATCATTATTTTTCGTTTTCCGCTAAAGCAAATGAAGGTGCTTTACATATGTGGAATCTATTCAGATTAAATAATAGCTTAGTTTCCACCGATTTTATAAAATTTGGAGACATTAATGCTCAAGCCGGCGATAATAAATTTACTATAAGCGATTGGATAAGCGGACCTGATGTTATTGGGGTTGGCGCTTATGTGTCTAAGGTATATGTTCTAAACGAAAATGGTCAGTCTATATATTTCCCGGGTGGGGCACCTTATGAAAATTTAGCTACTTTTTCAAGTCGCGGTCCTTCACTTAATGGAATGATTAAACCTGATTTTGCTGCACCCGGTGCGGGAGTTGTATCATCTATTAATTCTTATGATACTACATATGCTCTTAAAGGCTCAAATAGTATAGGAGTCATTAAACGTGTTAACTATTTGGGAGAAAAATACCCTTATGCAATGCTCGAAGGGACATCAATGAGTTCCCCCGTTGCTACAGGTACCATAGCCCTCATGCTCGAAGCAGATTCTACTTTGACACCTGCAAAAATATTAGACCTAATACAGAGAAATGCGAGAAGAGACAAATATACAGGGAACAATCTTCCTGATAATAACTGGGGTTATGGGAAACTTAATGCGTTTATTACAATGAAAGATTTACTCGGTGTCAGCGACGTGAACGATGTACAGGAAATACCAATTACAAACATCTATCCTAATCCGGCAAGCAATTATGTTAATATTAATATAGCAGGTATCGGCTCTGCATCATTAGTTCTTATAAATCCACTCGGGCAAATATTGATAGATAAAGAAATTAATCTTGAAAACTTTAATACAATTGATATTCACCAAATCCCATCAGGGATGTATTTAATAATTATAAAACAAAAAGACAAATTTCTGCTTCGTGAAAAATTAATTATCTCTAAATAAAAAAATTAAAAAACCGGAGTAAGTTTGCACCTACTCCGGTTTACTGAATCTAATAAAAATGATAATTATTTTCCTTCAACCTGCGTAAATAATTCTTTAATACCCCCAAGTGAACCCATAATGCCACTGCTCTCATAAGGTAGGAAGACAATTTTTTGTGCATTGGTTGATATATCTCTTAAAGCTTCAAGATATTTCAATGCAATCAAATAAGAAGCAGGGTCGCCGGTTTCTTCTTTCAAAGCAGTTGCCACAAGTGAAATAGCCTGACCTTCTGCATTTGCAACTTTCATACGTGCTTCTGCCTGACCTTCTGCACCCAAAATTAACGATTGTTTCTGTCCTTCGGCGGCTACAATGGCGGATTGTTTTTGTCCCTCTGCTCGAAGGATTGCAGATTGCTTCTCGCCTTCCGCAATAAGAATTGTTGCTCTCCTGTTTCTTTCTGCTGTCATCTGTTTTTCCATTGTGATTCTAATATCCTCCGGTGGGACGATATTTCTTACTTCGACTCTCATAACTTTAAGCCCCCATTTATCCGTAGCAGCATCGAGTGAACCACGCAGCTTTGTGTTAATGATATCCCTGCCGCTGAGAGTATGGTCTAAATCCATTTCGCCGATAACCGCTCTCAGAGAGCTTTGAGTAAGCTGTTCGATTCCGTATCGGACATTTGCAATCTCATAAACCGTTTTCACAGGCTCTACGATTTGCCAATATACAACGCAGTCAACCTCCATTGTAACATTATCTCTCGTTATCACAGCCTGCGGGGGAATGTCAATTAATTGCTCCCTCAAGTCGAGAGTTGCTCTTACTTTATCAATAAAAGGCATAATAATATTAAGTCCCGATTCGGCAACTTTATGAAACTTTCCCAGCCTCTCTATAATCTTTACAGTTGCCTGGCTTACAACCTTGATTGTACTTGATGCAAATATCAGGGCAAAAAATATAATGATAATAATTAAATATACACCACCCATAAATCCTCCTTAAAAAAATTTAAAAATAGGACTATATAAACAAAATATTTATTTCTTTATTACGAAAAGGCGGGCACCTTCATAACGTACTATTTTCACTTTAGTGCCTTCTTCAAGTAACTCATTACTCTCTGAACGGGCAGACCAATCCTGCCCTTCAACATATATACGCCCCTGGCTTAGTCCGTTGTTAATTGTTGTAGTGACGACGCCTTCCTTATCTAATAATGCGTCTGCATTTGTTTTTAGACGCTTGCCCGGTGAAGTTCTGATAAAGAAGTTCTTAAATATCGTCCTTGACAATGCAGTAAGTGCGATTGATAACACGGCAAATATTATCACCTGCAAAAATAAATTATGTACACCCAAAAAATCCAGACCGGCTACTACTAAAGCACCTATTCCGAACCAGAGTAGAACAAAACCTGGTATAATTATTTCAAGAACACACAATATAAGACCGAGAATGAACCACCATAGACTATTCATAATTTTCCTCTGGTTTCCTAATATTTAATATGACAGAATAAGAATTGAAAAATAAATATATCCTTAATATTTTCTAAATATAAATAATAAAATATTCTTAAAAAAGATTTTACGTTACATTCTTGCATTTCAATAGAGAAATAAT
>JBEKWK010000477.1:0-3122 GCA_049513175.1 FCB group bacterium | reverse complement strand
TGAAGTAAACAGTTTATTAACTTATTAACAAAAAGAAAAAAAGTAGCAAAAAAAGAAAAAATTACATTTATAATTAATTATTTATTAATATTATAGTGTAAAGTATTTTCAGGACGCTACAGTGTTATTCATTTTTTATTAGGAATTCGAGAAAACTTATGAGCAAAAGAATAAATATTTCATCGGCTGCCCCCTGGGAAGACATTGTCGGCTACAGCAGGGCTGTGAGAATAGGCAATTTAATCGAAGTAACAGGAACTGTAGCAGTAGATGAAAACGGGAAAGTTTTCGGAAAAGAAAATGCCGAACAGCAGACAAAATATGTCTTGCAAAAAATAGAAAAAGTCCTTGAAAAGGCTGGTGCAAAAATGTCCGATGTAATCAGAACCCGCATCTATACTACCGATATATCGAAATGGCAGGAAATCGGCAAGGCACATAAGGAGTTTTTCAAAGATATTAAGCCTGCAACAACAATGGTAGAGGTCAGCAGATTAATTGAACCGGATTATCTCGTTGAAATTGAGGTAACGGCGGTGGTGGAATAATATAGATGTCAGACACCAGCGAGGTGTCCGACATCTTTTTTTAGGTTTATTCATCGTCATCATCTTCTTTTTGTTGACCTTTCTTTCCTTTTATTGTGTCTTTCTTTTTTTCGGATTTGCCTTTCCCCTGGAAATCTTTCATATTCATCAATTTTTGAAGGCTTTCCATGGATAAAATATTGCTGTCCCCGTTGATAACGACGAGTGTTGTCTGGTCATTTTCATGAACTAATATAATAAATTCACCTTTACCGTTAGGGTATTTTCTGGAGAGCATTTTTACGTTTGTTCCCTCATCTTTTACAGATAAAAGCTCTTTATATTCTTTTAATGGCACTGCCGCAAGCACATCATCGTAAAATTCCTTGCATTCCTCTTTCGAAACTGTTTTGCCCTCACAGCTTATAACTTTCATGGATTCCATTCCCTTCACCATATTCATCATGTTTCCCGTATTGTCTTCTTCTTTTTTGGGATTTTTATCTTCCTGCTCTGAAGAATCACTGGAAAACATATTGAATAATTCTTTATTCAGTGAAACGACGGTGAATCCTTTTTTATCGGCGTATTTTTGGCAGAGCTTTTCGATAGCTTCGCTTTGTGCCTGCATCGCTGCAGGAATTATTAATATAAGTGTAATCGCAAGTGTTAAAAATTGCTTTTTCATTTTATCCTCCAATAATAGATTTTATTTTGTTAATTGTTTCGTCAAATTTGCTGTGTCTGTTAATATCTTGTATAGCATTGTCGAACGGACTGATTTTATTCATTTTCTTTTCATTTTTTTCGAGTTCTGAAAATGCTACGTTCAGTGCCTGCCTTGTCTTTGTGAAAGCAAATTTCTCATCAGGTGTTAATTTTCTGTAATGTTTAGCTGTAGGAGAAGTTTTTGTAAAAGTTTTTGCTATCCCAATGGATTTAATAGGATTTATTTTTGTTTTTACTTCAACGGGAGTCTGTATTTCAGTTGAATTTGTTCCTTTAATCTGTTTTTCTGTTATAAGAACTTTATTTGACTTTATTTCATTATGATTCATATATACGAAATAATAAGTCAATCCAAATATTATTAATATGCTTGCGGCGATAGCCGAATATCTCAGAATTGGTCTATAGTTTCTGAGTTTAATAACATTTGTCTTGTTTATTGATTCCAGCAAGCGGTTATCAAAGTCCTTGCTTAACTCATAATTCTTTTCTTCAGCATAAAACCCGAACAAGTACTTATAATGCACAAGTTCAGCCGTAACATCTTCCTTTGAGAAATATTCCCTTAAGTATTTCTCTTCTTCAGGAGTTGTTTCTCCCTCGAGATACTTGCTAATTAAATCTTCAATTTTCATTTTTAATATAATTAAATTGTTTTGCCAACTCGTTTTTTAATCTGGTTCTTGCCCTTGACAGAGCCACCTTAACCGCATTTTTATTCATTTTAACTATTTCCGCCACTTCGTCATTGCTCAAGCCTTCTATATCCCGAAGATGAATGATGATTTTTTGCTGTTCGGGAAATGCATCAATTATCGCTTCTATCCTATTTCTTATGTCAATTTCCTCAAGCCGGGCATGTGGAGTCAGATTATCCGGCAAAATATCATCATCATCCAAAGAAATTATTTGCTTCCTGTTCCCTTTCAGCTTATCCAGACATAAATTTTTTGTCGTAATCATCGCCAAAGCCTGAAGATTACCTTCAATCTTCAATTCATACCTTTTGAGCCACAGCTTCATAAATGCTTCCTGCACCGCATCTTCCGCATCTTCCTTATTTTTCAAAAGCCTTAAAGCAAGGCGGTACATCATGTTTTTAAAAGGAATTATGTAATATTTAAAATCATTCAGTTCCATAAAACAAATACGATTCTAATTTGTAAACGTTACAATAGGTAAAAATAATAAATTCCCTGATATGAAATTGATTAGAAATTTAAGATGTTAAGTTATTATAAACTCAAAAATAAAATATTTATTAATAAATTTCTAAAAAATATTTTATTAATTTTGTAATTAACTAAATCAAAGATGTATGCAAGGAACTAAGTATTTTTATAATAAAGTTTTGGTGAAACGTCCATATCTTAAACTTGAATGGATAGAAAAGGTTTTGGAAAATCCTGTTAAAGTTGAAATACAATTCGAGGATAACCGTGTTAGAAATTGGGGATATATTGAGGAGTTGGGTAAATATTTGAGAGTTGTTACTTTGCAGGATGGTAAAACGGTTCATAATGCTTTTCCTGATAGGAATTTTAAAGAATTGGAGTAAAAAAATGAAACTTGAATATTTTAATGAAACAGATACACTTTACATTGATATAAAGGATACACCAAGTGTGGAATCCAGGGAAATTTCTAACGGAATAGTCCTTGATTTCGATTCCGAAGGCAATTTGACAGGTATTGAGATTGATAATGCAAAAAAGGTGGCAAATTTATCTAAAATTGAAACAAAATCCCTTCCTTTAAATGACCTGACTTTTGCTTAATAAGATTTATATCCTTTTAAAGGTGTCCGATATCTTATAATCATGGAAAGTCGTACTCAGTCTTGTTTTCTTTTATTAGCATTTTTAT
>JBEKWK010000476.1:0-3128 GCA_049513175.1 FCB group bacterium | reverse complement strand
CAGATAAATTTCATATAGTTCGGCACGGTGAACCCAATCCCATTTTTTCCCAATATCTTTTATCGTGTGCATGCTTTTATGAAATAATTGTGCAACTTTCTTATAGGTACGACCTGCACGCATAGAAAGATAAAATTCAAACATTTCATAGTGAAACAAATCTTCTTTGTCCTGTCTTTGCCAGGGGAGCGGCTGCATTTCCATTATTTTTCCTTTCAAATTATTAATCAATAAATTCAAAGGCAAAAATAAATCGCAAATTTTAAACAGTTTATTCAACCGTTTTTTAATTATTTTTTCAATAGTTTTTTCAATAATTTTTTCAATGCTTTTTTCAATAGTTTTTTCAACCGTTTAAAAAAGTATTTAAAATGTTGTTGTAATTATAAATATAATAGCAACTTATAAATATCACTCAATGGTCTTTTCTCCCTTCTATCAAGAGGTGGCAGGTGATTGTAATAAAATTAAAAAGATAGAAAAACGTTTTGCAAAATAAAAATACAAAAATATTATTATATTTGGTATGAAACTTGCCATCTAAAGCAATTATCAATTATAAAAAGATATGGGACAAATTACAGAAAAGAAAATAGTTAATGCAATCAAATATTTTGTAAGAAATACTAATAATATTGGACTTACGAAATTGTTCAAATTATTATATTTTCTTGATTTGATGTATTTTAAGAAACATGGATTAAAAGTAACTTTATTGGATTATTTTACTTATGACTTCGGACCAGTACCGGCAGAACTATATAAACAAATAAGCAGTGAAAATTTACCCGATTTTATTACAAAGGAAATAAAATTTACAAAAGAACCAGATGATGATGAATTAAAAAATCCGAGATATAAAATAATATTAAAAAATCCCAAAATAGATATGAGTTGTTTTACTCCTTATGAAAGAAAAATACTTGAAGAAGTATCTTATATTTATAAAGATGTAGATGCCAATCTGATAACAGAAATATCACACTTTAAAAATCAACCATGGGATTTAACCAAGAAAAATAAAGGCATGTATAAGCTTATTGATTTTGAATTGGCAATTGATGAAGAATCAACGATGGATATAGAAGAAATTAGAGAATACATAACCTTACAAAAAGAACTAAAAATCAATGGCAGAATTTGAAAGAGGACAAACTTTCTTAGATAAAAAAGCAATAAATTTCGACGGAACAAAGGGTAAATATTTTATAGCTTTATCCAATGCAGAATCTTCTGATGATGAAGTTGTTTGCTTCGTTATGAACACAGAAAACAGAATGGATAAATACAAACTTAATTGTAATAAGAAACCGGGAAAATTTATTATAAAACCAGCAACATTCAGCTTTATCAAAAATTATACATCTATTATGTTAAATAAAGAAGCATATTACACTTTGGATGAATTATGCGATAAAAATATAGATTTACGTGATGTTGCGGAAGACAAATTACAAAGAGAAATCAAAAATTGCATTGATTTTGATTATCTACTACCAAAGGGTACAAAACTTATAAAAGATAGTTTTAAATAAATAATCGAGTAGCATTTCTCAGCCAAATATAATTTTTTCTACCTCTTGTTTCTTCTAAAATCGGGGGCAAGGTGTGTGTGTTTTCTTCTTCTATTTCTAAGTTTTATATTCTATAACCCCCCGAACACGAGATAATAATTATTCTCAAAAAATAAAGTTATAAAATTGGATAGTTTTTATAAGGATTAATTTTCGGATTCTTCAATTTCAATAATATCAAAATCAAATTCTTGAAGTTTGAGAGCACAATCTAACACAAAGTCTATACAATACTGACAATTTTCTTTAGTCCATTTCTTTTTATAGAATGTATTTAGAATATATTCTCTACCTAATCCAATACTTACTTCAGGGGTCAACATACTAAATTTAATGAACCTCTTATAATCTATACCGAAACTGATAATTTTAATTGCTTTTTGTATGATTTCTAAAGAACCTTTTACTTTATCAATGAATTCTTTTAAATCACTATTTTCTATATCCATTGAAGAAGATCTAAGAAAAGTAAAATCTTTACCAAAAAAAAATGGTGAATCACCATACCAATTTCTTGTCTTACTATTCTCATATGTGTCTAATAATTTCGTAAATGCTAATGCAGATTCATTTATACTATTTTCAATTTGATTTGTATTTAAGGTTTCCTGAGCTTTTTCAAGATGTATTCTGACATTCTCATAATTAATTAAATTAAGTAATGAAATATCTTTAAATTCTATTCCACATTGTATGATTACATTCTGCTCGAAAAAATCAGTAGTAATGACACGACTCATTTCAATATCAGATATAGATAGAAGTATTCCTTTGTGTTTTATATTAACACGTCTTGTATTGAGACTTCTCATTGATTCTTTTAGTGTCAAGGTAGGAATATGTGCCCAATAATCTAGGAAATTGAAATTATCAGATTTAATTTCTGAATGTTCTGCAATTAATTTAAGAAACATTTCAACACTATCGTGAAATGTTAGAATTGAAAACGATGCAATAGTTTCAACTTGTTTGGACTGGTCGAGACCAATTTTATAAAGATATTTAATTAAAGCTAATCTTTTTAATATTATTTCTTTAGATAACATACTTTTTAAAATACAAACAATTACTTAAATTCAAAATCATCATTGTTAGCAATTTTATAATGATATAGACGTAGCAATTATTACTTTTTCTGCTAAATATTTAATTAATGGTAATTCAAGTTCTAGTAGAGTCATACCTTCTTTTGAATAAGGTATAAATATTTCATTTCTTTCATGCCTATCTGATGAATGTACTAAAGCATTCCTTATTGCTTTTATTGTTTTAGCTATATTTCCAATTACATGCCCGCTATTTAATGGTGTAGCTGCAATTTCATGTCCAAATATAGTGCGCTTTATTGTGTATACTTTTTTATCAAGAAAATCTTCATATTGAGTTATAAAATCCATAATATCATTTTCATCAACATATTTCTTAATTACATTTTTTAACATTTCTGTCTCATCATTTTCGTTTTTATGATTTAGGACATCTTGTATTAATTTATCAAGATGACTAGGAACAGTTTTAAATTTTAAATCATTAATTTTTCTTGATAAACTATTA
>JBEKWK010000475.1:0-3132 GCA_049513175.1 FCB group bacterium | reverse complement strand
AATAACCCACAGATAAAGGAATATAAATATTTTGACCAAATGGAATCATATATCCACCCTCAAGAGAATAAAGTTCAATATTCAAAACATCCCTGGAATAAAAATTTGACAAAGCATTTATGAATACATTATTAACACCTAACATTAGATGTAAAGGATATGTTTGAAGTGAATAATTATGAGTATTTGTTATAATTTTATTGATTGAAGATTGTAATTGTAAATCTAGGCAATATAAAATTGTAAAATTTGTTGTGTCCTGGCTATGGATATTTAAAGACATAAATATTGAAATTAGAATTAAAATAAATATTTTTTTCATAAAGAAACTAATTTACTTTTTCTATAATTGACAATATTCATTTATTTTATTTCTAAAATACTTCGCACTTTTTCGAGGTCTTCGGGAGTATCAACTCCAATTAAATCCGCATCGGTTTGTACGCATAAATATTTTGCACCTGTTTCCAATAACCGCATCTGTTCTAATCTTTCAGCTTTTTCATAATTTGATACAGGTAGCTCTATAAATTTGAATAAAGAATTTTTCCTGTATGCATATACTCCTATATGTTTCCAGAAAGTAAGATTTGTAAGCCAATCTTTCTTTTCTATATCCCTGATATATGGAATCGGGCTTCTGGAAAAATACATTGCATTATTATCCGAATCCAAAACTACTTTTACAATATTCGGGTCTTCCAATTCTTCGAACGTTTGAATTTTTTTTACCAATGTAGCAACATCAGATTCAGACTCAGCAAAACTGCAGACAAGTTTGTCAATCAAATCGCCTGTTAAAAAAGGCTCGTCTCCCTGTATGTTGAGAATTATATCAAAGTCTTCTTCCATTGCATTATACGCATAAGCAACCCTGTCAGTGCCGCTTGGCAGCGATGAAGGTGTCATTATATATTCTGCCCCGATATTAAGACAAAGCTCAGCAATTCTTTCGTCATCAATTGCGACAATTATTTTCTGAAGTGTGTTCGATTGAGAGACTCCTTCCCATGTCCTCTGGAGTAAGCTTTTCCCGCAAATATCAATCAACGGCTTCCCGGGTAAACGTGTTGAATCATACCTTACGGGTATTATTCCTATTGCTTGTGTAAGATTATTTTTTTCCATTAATATAATATTAAATTTATTTTCTTAAAATGGCGTCCAGACAAAACTTGCAAAAGGGATAAACAATGGATTTGTAAATAATGCAAATCCGAAATCAGTTGAGAAATAGGTATTGCATAAGCGAAAACCAAGTAGAACCCCGGTGTTAGCTGCCTTGGCTACATTGCTGTTCCACAATTCTGCAATGAAATGTAAATCGTGTCTCCTACTAATTTTAGTGTCCAAGCCGAGACTGATGCCGGCAGAGCCGTCTTCATAAATCATGGGAATAAAATTATTCGCAAAATAAATTTGATAAATATCCTGGCTCCCGGTTTTGAAAAATATTGCCGCAGACAGTGTTGTACGGCTCAATGTAACGCTTCCGACACCATAAAAATGAACGAGGCGGTTATTATTATTTATGAAGGATAGATTGCCACCAACAGCTAATGCGGCTTTACGTGCAATTGATTCAAAATCCATGCTAAGTATTGAAGCCTTAAAATCTATGACTGATATTTGTTGATTTGAATATATGCCGGGTATAAGTGAACGTCCCGCCGTAACAGAAAAAATATCTCCGATTCCCGCTCCCGCATAAAGGAAACCCAATTCAAAAATCCCGATAAAATAATTATCTTTAATTCCCTCTGCAGTCGGAAGCAGAAACACCCTATGACCCTGACGATAATTTTCTTCTGCAATTTTGATTTCAACGATTTGATTTTGGTATATGACCGCATTGCCTATACTCGTCTTGAATTTTATCCCATCGCCTTCTTCGGCATCATGCATCATTTCTATAACATACCCGGATAAAATATCACCGTTTGTTAGCCTGATGACATACTGAATATCCTTGCTGGGCATAATGTCTTTGAGGATATTATCATCAGCTTTTAATTTGCATGTAATAAGGATTAAGCAAAAAGTTAAAATTACATATACTGCTTTTTTCAAAATTATTTTCATCCAGTTATTATTATTGAATATTAAAAATAATATATTTAATAGTTAATTCTTATTAACGAATAAGCTATGGGAAAAGTGAATCTAATTTTGTCTTTTTTTCAGAAAATGCTAACTGCCCGCAAGCGGCATCAATATCTGTTCCGCTGGGAGTGCGAACAAAAACCTCAATATCCAATTCTTTAAGTATATCCCTGAACAATTGCACTTTACGCATTGGTGAAGACTTCAACTGTTTTGCAAAACCTTTGGGATGAGTAAAACTAATGTCATTAAAAGGTATGAGATTTACTTTCGAGCTGACTCTCCTTGCAAATTTAGCAAGCCTTTTAGCATCATCGAGGCTGTCATTTACATCGTCAAGCATTATGTATTCATAAGTGAGAGGCAATTTAGATTTTTTATAAAAATATTCCAATGCCTCTAAAAGCAATTTCATATTCCACTTTGCCGCAGAAGGTATGAGTTTATTTCTTAGTACATCTGTCGTCGCATGAAGAGAAATAGCAAGCTTCACGTTTAATTTTTCATCGGCAAGCTGAAATATTTTAGGAACTATTCCAACGGTAGAAATTGTTATTTTTTCGGGATGTATAATTTTCGTTTTGAAATCAGTTAATATTCTGACTGCCTTCACAACGTTATCATAATTAACAAGAGGCTCACCCATACCCATAAAAACGATATTAGATATTTTCTCTCCACTTAATTTTTCACCAAGAAACAATTGGTCAAGAATTTCTGAAGTTTGCAAATTCCTCTCGAATTTCAGTTTGCCTGTTGCACAAAATTCGCAATGGAAGCTGCATCCAACCTGTGATGATACACAAAGGGTATATTTATGCGCTTCGTTTTTTTGCTTCCCGGGGATTAATACACTCTCGATTGATTTGCCATCCTGAAGCTTAAATAAAAATTTAATTGTACTATCGGTTGCTTTTTGATGCTTAGCTACACTAAGAGAATCAATTATAAAATTTTCTTCAAAATATTTTTTTAAGGATTTTGGTATGTTACTTACATCCTCAAAATCATTTTTTCTTTTTAAATAAA
>JBEKWK010000474.1:0-3139 GCA_049513175.1 FCB group bacterium | reverse complement strand
ATCGTTTCGTCAATATGTTTTTCAAGCAAACGATTATCGTGTAGTCTTTCAGTTTCCTGAAAAAGTGATGAATATTTTTCTTTTCTGTTAATAAAAAACTGTCTGATTAATCTTGATACCCTGATACAATCTCTTATTTCAAGAATTTCAATCGGGGAGAGGACTGCATTTTGCACCAAGGATTTATGCAGTTTTGAACGAATATCAGTTAATCCATCGAATGGCAAAGGGTCATCCTGAGACAAAACAAGTAACATTTCTTCTATAAGTTCATGCTCGATTTTAAGCCAGAATAAATGGTCAGTCGGTCTGGATTTTGCAATTATTTCTTTGCCCAATTCGGAGTAAGAGTATTTGCAAACAAAATCTAGAACAGACTGAAATTCCAATTGAGTTAAAGATTCTTCCAAAAATTTATTGTCATTAATTTGATAGTTCATAAAAAAATTTCTTAATTCTTAATTTTAAATTTTTAATTATTCTTTACTTCCCAATAATTCTTTAACAATCTTCTGCACCAAAGTCCCGTCAGCTTTTCCCTGAAGCTGTTTCATCGAGAGTCCCATTACTTTTCCCATATCTTTAATATCAGTTGCTCCTGTTTCAGAAATTATCTTTTGAACAATTGATTTCACTTCAATTTCCGACATTTGTTTTGGCAAAAATTCTTCTATAATACTTAATTCGGATTTTTCTTTATCAGCTAAATCGGCTCTGCCGCCTTGTTCGTATAGAGCAATGGCATCTTTCCTTCTTTTGGCATTCGTATTTAGAATTTTTAACTCATCAGATTCATTCATTTCCCGTCCGGCACCGCTTTTATTAAATTCTATTATACCGGCGCGAATTGACCTAAGTGTTTCAAGGCGGATTTTATCGCCCGATTTGATTGCATTTTTTAGCTCTTCATTTATCTTCGCTTCTAATCCCATTTTGAACTCCACAAGTTTATTATTATTTTTTCTTAATTATTTATCACTAAATATAATTGAATTATTCAAAAGCAAAATTAATTAATAATATTATTAATCGTAAATAGAATTTGTTTTATTTTATATTCATTAGTAATTTAATATTCTAATATATGTTCTAATAGGTAAAATTAAATTATCAAGAGTCTTGTAAAATAAATATACCGGTGTTCATGGGAAAAAAACCTTCAAAGAATGTACAAAAGAAAATTGGTGAAGTCAAAACTAAACCGAAAATTTCAATATTACCTCCACTGGAAATACCTCTTTGGATAATTTCGATTATATTTTTGTTTACAACATTGCTTTTTTTCTGGGACCAGATTTTCGGGAATGCATTTTTCTGGGAAGATATAACTGAATTATGGTATCCATTCCAGACCTTTGCCGCGAAATCTTTTGCAAAAGGATTTATACCATTTTGGAATCCATACATATTTTCGGGTATGCCTTTTGTCGCGGACATAGAAGTAGGCTTCTTCTATCCACTCAATCGAATACTTACATTATTTGTAAATTCAAACGGTCATCTCTCTATAATTGCAGTCGAGTTAGCAATTATAGTACACTTTTTTATAGCTCAACTAAGTATGTATTTGCTTGCACGATACTGGAAAATTAGTTCGTTCGGAGCAATTATTTCCGCAATTTCATTTTCTTTTTCCCTGATTTTGGTATGTCATGTAATTCATCCAATGATGTTATTCCATTTTGCTTGGTTTCCGCTTGTATTAATGTTCTTTATTAAAGGCATCACTGAGAGAAGATTAAAATATGCTATTTTATCAGCATGGTTCCTCGGAATAAGCATGCTTGCGGGACATCCTCAATCCACTCTTTTCGAGACTATGTTTTTGTGGATAATTTTTTTATGGTATTTAATTTATATATTAAGAGAAAAATTCACGCCTAATTTAGACGATATAAAAAGGGAAAATAAAGGTCTGGATGTTTCAAGATTTTTGTTATGCGGAATAATTCCTTTTATCATTGCAATAGGAATTTTTTCAATAGAACTACTCCCTTCGCGTGAACTCGCCGCCAATGCCCAAAGACAGGAAATTAATTTCGATAAAGCATCTCAGGGTTCGTTGCAATTAAAGCAGATTTATAGTGCAGTAATACCGAAAATATTCGGTTTTGTTGACGGGGAGAATTTTAAATCAAAAGAATTTACTTTTTATCTCGAGGGATATCAATATTATGAATATTGGGAAACAGCCTTCTATTTCGGTTTGGTTGCCTTGCTGTTGGGCTTTCTTGGAATATATAAAAAGTATAAAACAAAAGAAGGTATAATATTAATAATAATTTTAATTTTCAGTTTATTTTATTCTCTGGGTAAAAATTTCTTCATATTCGAGCTATTTTTCAAACTACCACTATTTGAATATTTCCGAATGCCTGCCCGAATGATGTACTATTTTGCACTTGCGTTCTGCATATTCGCAGGTTTTGGCTTTGATTTTATTTGGGAGAAAGCACAGGATAAAAAAACAATCCGTATTCTTTTATATGTTGCAGCATTGCCTATTCTAATAGCTCTGCTTACGACATTCGGTATTATGCAGGGTATTCTTGAAACACCGGCTAATTCAATTACTGCAATTAAGGGTTTCGGTGCATTGGCATTTTTTATTATCGCATTGATACTAATAATTTCATATTTAATTAACAGGCAGACGATAAGTCCAAATACAGGCGGAATCCTGCTTATTGTAATTGCATTTGTTGACCTGTTTTTAGCAGGTGCATCGTTTAATAAAAATTCTGATAATCCCGAAAAAGCCTATGAAATAAGTCCTCAAACAAAAGAAGTGTTCACTGCTAAGCCGCCAAAAGATTTATTCAGAGTATCAATCAGGCTCTACCAGGAAGGTGTCATCGCAATGACTCGTAACCAGGGGATGGTTGATGATATTATGACAACCGACGGTTATAATCCTCTCGTTCTTTTACGTGGAGGAGCTCCCGCTCCAACATTGAGAGAGGCACATGATTTAAGCAATGTAAAATATGCCGTTCTAAAAGATACTGCAGGTAGTGGTTTCAGATTTTTTGAGTACCATCCCTATTCTCCACGTGCATGGGTAGTGCATAAATATGTTTTATTTAATCCGGATAGTGTCTTGAATGTAATGCTTCACAAAGTTTATGATTATAAAAAT
>JBEKWK010000473.1:0-3142 GCA_049513175.1 FCB group bacterium | reverse complement strand
CCTGGTTCGCCTGTGTCAGCGATATCAATGATACCTGCTGTAAGAACTGGCTTTTTACCAAAGCCAACTGTTCTTGTGCCACGTCGGCGTCTTCGATACGTGAAATTGCCGCATCATAGTTTGTAGTCTGCGAGGTAAGCAGGTCTTGCTGTGAAGACAATCTCATGCCGACTCCACCGAGATAAGATGCTACCTTTGAGACATTGTTCAACGCATCGGCAAAGCTGGTCAAAGTTGTTGCGATTACCGAACTTGCGAATATGCCAAGGTCGGCTGTTGACACTGCATTCAGGCTGGTCATGTCTAAGCCCGATATACCGGCAAAATTACTCGTGTTAGTTGCATTCAGGTCGAAGTTATTGCTTGTTACGTTAAAATCAACGTTGCCGGTTGTAAGGTCAATACCCAAAGTCAGCAGATTGTTAGCTGCCGAATAACCGATAGTCCAGCTTCCTGAAAATGCACCCTTAATAAGTTCTTTACCGCCGAAAATCGTCGAATCAACGACCGTCTGTATCTGTTGAGCCAAGCGGTATGCGGATTTTGCCAGGGCAACTTTCTCATCAGTACCTAAGGCACCTGACGAAGCATTTGCCGCAGCGTCTTTGATTGATGTTAACAGATTATTAATGTTGTCAAATGAATCTGATGCAATAGATACCACGCTGTTTGCATCTCCGACAGTCGTCAAAGCGGCTTTTAACGCACCATTACGTGCAGACAGGGCATGTGAAGTAATGTAACCTGCCACATCGTCTGAAGCCGAGTTAATCCTTTTACCGGTTGATAGTCTTAGCTGTCTTAAAGCTATGTCGTTGTTTGCGGCTGTTAATGCATTGTAGGCATTTTCAGCAGGGGTGTTTGTCCTGATGCGAGAACCACCCGAAATTGCGGTCGCCATTTAAAACCTCCATGTAATTATAAAATTATTTCGGGCATCCTGCCATTATTTGTCTTTTCCTCTGAAACAATAATCGGTACTTATTCAAAGAACTTTAGATTATTATTATTCCTTCATTTATTTTAGATTTTAGATTCTAGATTTACGATTTAAATATTAAATCTAAAATCGTACATTCATTTGGATTATTCTGTCTTATTCTCATCTATAAAGTCAATTCCTGTAAGAAGTACCTTTGAATTACGCAAGGACCCTACAACAATATATTCCGTAGCGGGCAGTTCGGTTTTGCCATTATAAACCGTATCGCAATTTACAGTAATTGTAATTATTTTACCGAGATTCAGTATTTTCACCCGCGCCGGTTTGTTCATTTCAGCTTTGACCGAATCCACAAATAAATCACTCATTCCCGTACCGCTAATCATAGAGCCTTTAGGCATATAATCAAAATTAATTGCGGGGTGGTTTTCAGGGTGGTCGGAGATATTGCGAATGGAAAACCGGATGCCATCGCCTTGCATAACCTTAACCGTGAAATCGGCAGTGAATTGCGTCAATTTATTGCGTTCCATAGCCGCAATCCCGCCTTCATTCATAAGTAAAGCATTATAGCCAACCTGTTCCACACTTTCCAAACCAGATATTTTAATACCTTCAATGGGGTCGCCATGGTCTTCATTTAATGTAAACTCGTCAGGATTAAACAATGGACGTTTAACATAATATCTAAAGGCATTAGGTCTGCAAGATCCTATGAAGTTAATTATAATAAGTATAGCAATTATTTTTAATATATTTCTCATTCTTAATTTTTTAATTATTTTTTAAAGTATCTTAATTGTTCCGGGAAAAAGATTCTGTCAATTATTCCGATATTTAATCCTATATATGCACGGGAAAAATTATTTGATGCTCCTAATCTGCTGATTATATCTGTACCTACCGCATTTGAACTTAAAGATGAGCCGGAAGCATACCCAAGGATAAAGCTAACATTTATGACATCACTGATTTTAAGATTCAATTTATCGGCAATCTGGAAAAATGAAGATGGATAATAATTATATTCAATAAACGGCTCGGTAGTCAATTCATCCTGAATAAGTGTTTGCCAATAGCCCATTCTCAGAGGCAAAATTCCTATTCCCCATTCGTTAAAGCCGAATGCGGCAAGATTTATCAGTGAAGTTCCTGCATAGAGCTTGTAATTAAGCAGAGGCAATGCAATAGCGGCATTTGCCACTTTTAATATATAACCTGTAAAAAACGCTGAAGTATTACCACCCCAAACAGAAGTTTTTGTACCTGTGTAAAGTAATGTCAACTGCATTAATCCTACATCCCAGCTTGAATGTTCGTGATATTTCCATTCTGTTTCCGTTTCAGGAACGCGATTCAGGAAGTCCAGAGTTGACATTCCAATTCCAAAATAAGGAAAGATTGATGTTTGTGACTGACCATTATTATTACTATTTATTATTAAAGGTGTGTTTTTCAAATTTACTCCACCGGCAAGACCAACATAAGCCCTTACATTCAATCCTCCTATGGACCCAACGTCAATGGAACCCGTCATGTTTATATATTGCGAAGGAAACCATCCCAAGCCGACTGCAGGAGTAAATGCAATATAAGGTATTTCCTCACGGAGATAATATCTTTTGCGTATATATAAGGGGAAGGTGCTCATCAAAGAATACTCCGTTCTTGCCTGGGGAATAATTGCTTCGAAGGCACTTGTGCCGTATGTCCAGTTTGCGGCATCACGGAACCAACGGAGCCGCCATTCGCCTATACCGAGCCTGTATAGTCCTCCACCGAAGACAGCATTTGCTTTCCCTGTGAAACTGCCCCGGAGATTGTTAAAATCGGGAAAAACACCAAACATGCCCGTACCAAACGGACGACCTGAAGAACTTCCCATCAAACCTACGGATTCGAATACACCCAGCCTGATAAAATTGGGATAAAGCCTGTCAACCGTGCTGTCCCTTTGTAGCAACGACCTCTCTGCTTTGTAAGTGCGGGATGAAGGATAGACAATGCCGTTATCCCTGCCGCCGGGAGTGTTCTTGTCATAGCTCGATATAGTGGTGTCGCGTTCGGAAATCGTATAAACGTCTGTTTCAGTTCGTGTAATATTGAAACAGCCCCATAATGCCGTGCTTAGTGTGGCAAGCAATGACCATATTAAGTATTTTCGCATCATAATTTTTTTTTAAAGTTTATTTTCAGTTA
>JBEKWK010000472.1:0-3149 GCA_049513175.1 FCB group bacterium | reverse complement strand
AAGATTGTTGAAGTTGGTAATTAAATACTAAAGCATTTTTTGAAACGCTTGATTGTCCGAAAAAAGCTGAGATTCTTTCAATAGGATATTTTGACGTAACGGCATAAATCGTGAATAAACCCATAGCACCGGAGGATAGCATGCCGAGTTGAAATAAATTTGCATTGCCGATAAACATCATAGTTATTGATATTAACAGAATAACAAATGCTGTCGAATGGTTTGGCTGAATTAATACTAAAAAGGTAATTCCGGCACTCCAGATAAGAAGAGGGGAGAGTCCTTCTTTAAAATTTTTTATTGTGTCTTGTTTTTTGGAAAGTAGAACAGCCAAATGCAGAACCAAAGCGAATTTTGCAAATTCGGATGGTTGGAATTTGATAAATCCGAAATTAATCCATCTTTGAGCTCCCTTAACCGACTGTCCACCAATGAGGACAAAGATTAAAAGACCGATAGCAATAATTATAAGTATTTTTGAAAATTTCGCCCAGTAATGATAATCAATTTTTGCGAAAACAAGTAATACTATTATTCCGATACCGATTCTGATAGCATGATTAATGAATAGAGCTTCCTGGAATCCAAACTTCAATGCGGCGAATGAGGCACTCGCACTATATACGAATGATATACTGAAAAGCATTAAACCCACGACGGGGATTAAAATATACCAATCTATATGCCCGGGTTTTCTATACATTGAACACAAAATAAGAGCTTTAGAAAATATAGAAAAGTCTGTTTTATGCAGACATCAAATTCTCATTCTGGATTCTTCACTCCGTTCAGAATGACATTCATTTAATTTTTTTTTAACATCCTAAAGGCTGTTCACAATCTCCTTGTACACTTCGCCCCTGTGCTCATAATTCATAAACATATCAAACGATTTACAAGCAGGTGTGAAAAGTACAATATCACCGGAATCCGCCTGTGCCTTAGCTGAGCGAACCGCATCTTCCATTGTGATTTCCCTGATACATCTTACCATAATAGAGTAATGATTGAAAATTGCATCGGCTTCTTCACCGATAGCAATAATACACTTCACATTTTTCTTAACTAATTCGTCGAGAGCCGAATAATCATTTGAATCGCCTCTGCCGCCGGCAATCCAGACTAATGGTTTCTTATAGCTGGATAGGGCATACCATGTTGCGTTAACATTCGTTGCTTTGGAATCATTGATATAATCAACACCATCGAGAGTACGTACGAATTCAAGGCGATGTTCGACACCCTGAAATTCCATTAAGCTGTCACGGATATTTTCATTCCGGACTTCAAAAGCCCGTGCGGCGAGGGTTGCTGCCATCGAATTATAGACATTATGCACCCCCGGTAGATAGATTTCATCAAGTTGCATGACAATCTCCTCTTTATACTGATTTGGAAACCGCATAACCAGATTGCCATCTTTAACATATATCCCGTATTCGACGGGATTAAGTGAAAAATAAACAATTTTCCCCCTGGCTTGCGACGCACCTGCCGATGTTGCTGCATCATCGGCATTCAAAATTACGAAATCTTTTTCATTTTGGTTTGAAAAAATTTTGAATTTTGCTTCAGCATAATTTTCCATCGTACCATGATAGGCAAGATGGTCGGGAGTTATATTTAGAATAATCGAAACATCCGGACGAAAATTTACGATATGGTCTAGCTGATAACTGCTGACTTCAGTAACAATAATTGTATCTTTTGAAACTTTATTGACAAAGGAAGATAATGGTGTACCAATGTTTCCGGCAGACACTGCTTTTAATCCTGCATGTTCTAAAATAAATGTTGTTAATGCAGTTGTTGTAGTTTTTCCATTTGTGCCGGTGATTGCAATTAAAGGATTATCGGGACAGTGTTGTCTTGCAAATTCGAGTTCGCTGATAATTGGAATATTCCTTTTATTTGCTTCCTGAATGATGAATGAATCACGCGGTACTCCGGGAGAGGTAATGATTAAATCCGGGTTTTGAAGTGCTTTTTCAGTATTAGCTCCGAATTCATATTTAATATCTAATTTTTCCAATTCATGAATTATTTCTGAAAAATCTTCTTTCTTTTTTGATTCAGTAAGAAAAACTTCATTGCCTAAATTCTTTGCCAAAACAGCAGCCGCAAACCCACTTTTTGCAGCACCGATAACAGTATATTTCATATTTATATTTTTGTATTAGTAATTTAAATGTTAAAAAATCCGTTACAAAAATAGATTAAATTAATAAAAGAAAAAATTTAAGAGATTATGAAAAAAAATCCCGCTTTAGAAATTCCAAAGCAGGATAAATTTATTAAAATAAAATACAAAATTACATTCCGGATGGTGCGGCAGGTTCGTCGGGACTTCCTGCATTTTTCACGGGAACATAAATTAGAATAAATGATATTATAATTATGACAATAAAACTAACAATGAAAGACATATTAGGGAAAACTGCAGGCATAAATATACCGAATACCGCAAATGCCGCAAATATTAATCCCATTAAAGCTTCCCCGGCAATTAATCCCGAAGCAAGTAAGACTCCTACGTTCTCAGTTCTTGCCAATTGATAATTATTATATTGCCTGTTTTTATTTACCATGTCAACAATACCTCTTACTAAACCGCCAACAAAAATAGCGAAAGTAGTTTCGAGAGGTAAATACATACCGACACTAACGAGCATTGGGCTTTTCACCTGCATTGAGATGAAAGCTAAACCCATCAACATTCCGACTATGATAAGGGGCCAAGCCATCTGCCCGCCAACAATTCCCTGCGAAAGCATAGCCATTAAATTTGATTGAGGAGCCGCTAAATTTCTACTTCCGAAACCGCCTTCATATCCTTCTTTGATACCTTTCGCAATATCGCCGTCATTAAGGAATGAAAGCACGAAAAACATTACGCCACCTGCAAGAATAACTCCGATGATATCTCCTATCTGCATTTTCCATGGTGTACCGCCTAATATATGCCCTGCTTTCAAATCCTGGAGCATTTCGCCGGCAACAGCGGCGGAAACACATACAATTGAAGCAACACCAAGTACGGCGGCTACTCCTCCTGTTGCTTTTGTTACTCCAAGAGCAACTAAAATCAATGCAGTAACTACAAGAGCAGTCAATGTTAATCCGCTGATAGGATTATTGCTTGAACCCAT
>JBEKWK010000471.1:0-3171 GCA_049513175.1 FCB group bacterium | reverse complement strand
CGCCCTATCACAGGGTCTAATTTTCCCTCCTTTGCTTCATCATTTAATATTCTACCATACCGCTTTAAAGCTTCGTATTTATCTTCAGGATTCTGGTCTGTTACCCTTTGGGTTCCCCTGATTTCTTTCATGATTTTATAAATAGAATCTTTCGTTATACCTGCATCATGTAATAATTGAGAAACTTTGGATTTCACACTGGTCAAACCAATAACCAGATGTTCGACGCTTACATATTCATCTTTTAAAATCTTTGCTTCCCTCGTTGCTTCATCGAACACTTTTGCTAATTCCGGAGAAATAAATTCACTCAAATCACCAGTACTAGCAACTTTCGGAATTGTTTCCAGCAACTCATTAACTTTGATTTTAATATAATTTAAATTTCCACCTGCCCTCATAATCATATCCGGAGCAATACCGGCGGGGTCTTGGAGCAAAGCTGCAAATAAATGCACATTCTCGATTGCCTGGTTATTATAATTTACGGCAATTTCTCTTGCATTCTGGACTGCTTCCTGCGATTTTAAGGTAAATTTTTGAAAATTCATTTTATTTTAAAATTTTAATATAACATTATATAATATTCAACGAAACAAATATAAAAAAATTAAACAATATTTATTCAATTTATACTTCTATGAAGTAAATTTAATATTTTGTAATTATAATTAAATAGCCTATAAATCCTCAATTACTTCGTAAATATAAATGTTCATAATATTGATATAAATCAATATATAGAAATATTTTTTGAGTAAAATAATAATATTTTAATTTTTACATTCAACTAATCCTATTTTTATAATTATATATTTCAGGCAAAAAAATGACAGAAACAAAAGGTACTATACTTTGGATAGATGATGAAATTGAGCTTCTTCGCCCCCATATTATATTAATTGAACAAAGAGGTTATAAAGTCGAAAAGGCTACCAATGCCGAAGATGCACTCGAATTGCTTCGTGAACATCATTTCGGTTTAATTTTTTTGGATGAATCAATGGTCGGTATGAGCGGGCTGGATGCACTTCCGCTATTAAAAGAAATAGACCCTTACACTCCGATAGTAATGGTTACAAAAAATGAAGCGGAAAGCGTAATGGACGAGGCAATTGGAAAAAAGATAGATGATTACCTTACCAAACCAGTCAATCCTACTCAAATCATTGCAGCAATAAAAAAATATCTTGAATCGAGAAAGATAAAATCCGATAAACTTTCCCAGGATTATTTGCAGGGTTTTCATGAAATTTCACGCCGCATACGAGATTCATTAAATTGGGATGAATGGCTTGAGATTTATCTTAAGCTGGTTTCATGGTCAATGGAATTAGACACTAATCCTGAACTCGGTTTTGAACAAACATTGAGAGACCAGTGGCGTGAATGTAATGGGGAATTTTCCAAATTCATTGAAGATAATTATATCGGGTGGCTTCAAAAAAATAAAGAAGAAGATGCTCCCATGCTTTCTCCCGAAATAGTTGACAACTATCTGATTCCTCTATTAGCAAATGGTAAACCAACTTTCTTCTTTGTCATTGACTGTTTGCGTCTTGACCAATGGCTCGTAATGGAAGAAATGCTTCAACCTTATTATAATTTCCAGAGAAATTATTATTGCTCCATTTTGCCGACAGCAACACCATATGCAAGAAATGCAATATTTGCAGGACTCTTCCCTATTGACATACAAAAATATTATCCAAAATGGTGGGTAGGAGAGACAAACAATGAAGAACATAAGGCTAATGCTTATGAAAAAGAACTATTGGAAGAGCATTTAAAAAGGAAGAAAATAAGCTTAAGTAAACCCGTAAATTATGTTAAAATCCATGATACAGAATTCGGAAAACGCATTGAAGGAAATATGCTGAGTTATGTTGAGAATCAGTTGAATGCCATTGTAATTAATTCAGTTGATATGATAGCTCATTCAAGGTCTGATTATGCCATACTTAAGGAAATCGCTCCTGACGAGCCTGCATACCGTTCATTGACACGCTCATGGTTTCAGCATTCAAGCTTTTTCAGTATGCTAAAAATTCTTTCTGACCAGGATGTGAATATTATTGTAACAACCGACCATGGTTCTATCAGATGTATGAGAGGTGTTAAGGTAATAGGTGATAAAGAAACTTCTACCTGCCTTAGATATAAATTCGGAAAAAATGTGAAAGCCGAACAGCGGCATGCAATGCAGATTTCCAACCCTAATGAATTCAGACTTCCAAATACGGGAGTTACAATAAACAATATCATTGCAAAAGAAGATTACTATTTTGTATATCCTACCGATTTTCATCATTATCTTCAGAAATATAGGGACAGCTTCCAGCATGGCGGCATATCCCTTGAAGAAATGATAATACCGGTCATTACACTTAAATCGAAATAATTTTTTAATGTGATAATTTTTATTTTGTAATTTTGAGAATGGAAAATTCTCTCATTATTACAAATAGTAGTGAAGAAACTAAGGAGCTGGGTTTTGATTTTGCTCAACAATTAAAACCCGGTGATATAGTCGCATTTTATGGTGAACTTGGTGCCGGAAAAACCGAATTTATTAAAGGCATTTGTAATTTTTTCGGAGTATCAGAAATAGTTAATAGCCCAACTTTTACCTTAATAAATCAATATTCAGGTACTTTCCACAATGAAGAGATAATAATTTATCACATTGACCTTTACAGGATAAAATCTACTAAAGAATTGGAGGACATCGGTTTGAGTGAATATATATACTCATCTGATAACATAATGCTAGTCGAATGGGCGGAAAAAGCTGATGTTTTATTACCCGCACAAAAATATTCAATCCAAATTAAACTTAATGATAAAATCGAAAACGAACGTACCTTTGTAATATCACAAAACTTATAATAGGATTTGTAATATCAATAAAAAAAACAGCCCTTTAAATTAATAAAGGGCTGTTTATATCTAAGTAATTTATTATTGATTACCTGACTACCTGGAACTGCTGTTTGACCATCGCATCGCCTGATTTAACCACCAGCGTGTAATTGCCGCTACTCAAGCCTGTCAAATCTATATGCAACTGGTTCGCGTCTACCTGGCATGATGCAGTTACCAGCCTGCCTTCTACGTCGTATACCATTACGTCTAACTTCGCTCCGCTGTTCTTGTAATTAAACGATACCT
>JBEKWK010000470.1:0-3173 GCA_049513175.1 FCB group bacterium | reverse complement strand
GCTTGGTTTTGAAATATGCGATATAATACTTTTCTTAATTATGTATTAAGGAGGATGAATCTATGAGAGCAAAACTATTTACTACACTCACAATGTGCCTACTCATATTAATGTCTAATTCTGCTTGGAGCCAGGAAACTTCAGCTATCCCTGCAAAGCAGAATTTATATGTCGGAATTTATTCTAATATAACTATAGAATACCCATCAATTGATGTGGGTTTGATAAAAGATACTAATTTTTACAATATACAAAATACCGGTGGGGGAAATGGATTTTCTTTTGGAGGGATTTTAGAGTCATATAATTTTAAACCAATTATATTAGGTATTTCGTTAGGTTATTTTGAAAACAAAATTAATATTAATAGAGAAGATGATTATAAACCAAAATTAAATAATGATCCTACAGATTTACACATTATAATTAATTCAGGTGTTGAGAAAAATTATTATTTAAAATCTAAACTACTGGAAGTTTCAACTTATTTGGCATATAATATTATTGACAATTTAAATATAAAAGCAGGTTTATATTTTGGTTTTTTAAGGACAACAAATTTAAGCTCAACTATTGATACACTAATTGAACATAAATTGTATCATATAGGTCCCAGGACCGAAGGTGTATTAAGTAGTAATGGTGCTGTATTTTTGTCCTATACACTTGGCTTGAGCTATGATTTTTCGCTGAATAACAAGAAAACTTTAATGATAACACCGGAAATTTTATTTCGAAATGGATTAAATAATTTTGAGAATAGCTTAAATATTACTTTGCATTCTATAGGTAGTGGTTTAGTTTTGAAATATGCGATATAATGCCAAATTCTATTTATCTTTACCTTCTATTTCCCTCTCAATAGCCTGTTGTCCTAATTTATTGAGAGGAATGCCATAAGAAATAGCTTTTTCTGCTACTATCTTATAATGGTGAAGAATACTCCAAACTATAAAACTACCCGTTTACCATCTGGTCTGAGACTTACTTTATATTCAACAATCTTGAGAACTTCATTAGACAATCTAATAATTATATTTTATTATTGGTTATATGCAATAGATAAAAAAATTAGTGTTATATAAAAAATATTTTGTATATTGCTAATAAATTTATTGAGTGTACGTAAATAAATTTTATATTGCGTATTGGCTGTACTCTTATCGTTTTATATTGAGCATTCGTAACAGTAAAGAATATTTATGTTCAGCATTCAAAATACGAGGTTTAACAGCTAATTCGCGCTACAACAAATAATATTTTTCAGAAAGGAGATTTTATATGCCACTATATATGGATATACATAAACATGTACCCGGGTTGACAGCGGAAGCCCTCAGGGGTGCTCATCAGAAAGACCTCGAAGTTCAGAAGAAACACAATGTGGAGTACCTGAAATATTGGTACGATGAAAGTTCCGGCAGTGTTTTTTGCCTTGCAAAGGCTCCAAACAAAGAAGCTGCATCGGCAGTTCACCGGGAAGCCCATGGTCTTGTTGCAGACGAAATCATAGAAGTCAAAGAAGGCTTATAGCCTTTGCTTAGTATTCATGCTGTCGTTAATACATAAGTACTGCGATGAACCAAAATCGAACACAGGACGGTTGATAATAAGATGCATGAAAATTTGGTGAAGGTATAAATTGCACTTTTCCGTACCGCACTCTATTATGAATAGCAAAGTGTGGTACGGCATAGTGCCAAAGTGTTTATATTAATATAACTAAAAATAATATAAAGCGAATTTCTATTTAACTTTACTTTCCACTTCCTTCTCTAAAGCCTGCTGGACTAATTTATTGAGAGGAATTCCATAAGAAATAGCCTTTTCAGCTACAATCTTGTGAAGGTGAGGTGGAATCCTTACGTTAAAACTGCCATTGTATGATTTCTTAGGAAGTTTACCCGTGTCTTCGCATAATTGGATATAATCATTCACGGCTTCTTCAAAAGCTTTTTTCAAGTTCGTAACGGTTGAACCCTCGTAAGTAACCAAATCATCAATTCCTTCAATTTTACCGAAGAAAATTTCATCATCATCACTGTAATGTGCTGAAACTATAAATTCTTTATATTTTATTATGTCTTTCATTTGATTATTCCTCTATTTTTTCTAATAAACAGGTATTAAATGAAAATATTTTAAACGCAAAGATATTTAGTTGCAATTATTAAATATTTTTCATATCATAAATGTTTGTCATACCTAAAACTACATTTTATATAAATAACTTAAAAAGTTCTTGCCTTATACAAATTAATACTATAATTTTGTAAGCTGTATTCTCGAAAAACGGGAATAACATTAATAGTTTATTGAAAAAGTAGTTTAGGAGTTTAATTTATGTCAAAATCATTTGAAGATTTCATGACTGGTGTGAAGGCAAAGAATCCCGCACAACCAGAGTTTATCCAGGCTGTAGAAGAAGTAATGGGGTCAATTTTCCCTGTAGTCGAAAAACATTTCCCGGAATACCGGAAATCAAAACTTCTCGAGAGAATCGTGGAACCCGAGAGACAACTCATGTTCCGCGTACCATGGTTAGATGACAAAGGCGAAGTTCAGGTAAACAGAGGCTTCCGCATTGAATTCAATAGTGCAATCGGACCATACAAAGGCGGACTTCGTTTTCACCCAAGCGTAAATTTAGGCATTTTGAAATTTTTAGGATTTGAACAAGTATTCAAAAACGCATTGACAACACTCCCAATGGGTGGCGGCAAAGGCGGATGCGATTTCGACCCAAAAGGTAAATCCGATAACGAAGTAATGAAATTCTGCTATAGCTTTATGACAGAATTATGCCGTCACATCGGTCAATTTACAGACGTACCGGCAGGCGACATCGGAGTCGGCGGCAGGGAAATCGGCTTTATGTTCGGTCAGTATAAGAGAATCAGGAATGAATTTGTCGGCGTATTAACAGGCAAAGGCATGACCTGGGGCGGAAGCTTAATCAGGCCCGAAGCTACAGGTTACGGTTGTACTTATTTCGCAGCTTATATGATGGAAAAAGCCGGCAAGACATTTGATGGCAAGACCGTTGCTATCTCCGGTTCAGGTAACGTTGCTCAGTATGCAGTCGAAAAAGTAAATCATCTCTGCGGCAAAGTTGTTACACTTTCCGATTCAAACGGATATATCATTGATATGGACGGTATCAAAGGCGAGAA
>JBEKWK010000469.1:0-3173 GCA_049513175.1 FCB group bacterium | reverse complement strand
TACAAATGTACTATTTGATGAGATTGGAAATTATATAAAATTTAAATTTCCTGTTTAGGACTTTTAGAGAGGAAGATGATTGTTTATTAAACTACAGTATCGGAACTAAATTCGCAAAGTTCCTGGTTCTGCACTAAATCATTTGCCTATTCCTCAATACTTATTATAGGGTTTTAGGCTTTAATTGCTTCTTTTCAAATCATTTTTTCATGTCGCATTATGACGTCAAGTAAATTAATTTGCAATTTGTGCGTATATCAATTAGTTAATCAATTTGAATTATAGTTTTATTCGATAATACAAGAAATATTAATTATAAACAATCTTAGAGCAACCCCATGGAACAAAAAACCTATTACAAAAGCAAGCATTATTCAGAAATACTACAAAAAGAGATTTTAGGGATTATACCTATTAAACCAATTCTTTTTGAGATTGCAGATTTTAAACTTATTGAATCAGGGGATATAAGCATTGCAGTTTTCATCAAAAAATATAATTGCGTACCTTACATATTTGGTATTCAGGCTACATCTTTGCAGGTATTAGCTCATTCATACAGAGATTCCACCAAAAATGATTATTATGTTTTGAAAACTGCATTAAGTGCATTAAAGCAGATGTACCCGGATATAGTTTGCATTTCAAATTTTCTTTTTGAACACAATAAAAGCATCTCAAATATTCTTTTAGAATTAAAAAAGGGAATTATATTTACTATGGAAGTTCTAAAGAAAAAGGAATTAAAGGAGAAAACTAATAATGAACTAGAAAAAAAAGAATTGTGCTTCAATAATTTCAAAATATTGTACGACCCTGCGTTAATAGAAGATGTAGAAAAGATAATTGATATTATGTTAAAGAACAAAGCAGAATTAGCAGAAAAAGGAAATGCAAAGATTGGAATTATTACATACGAAAAAGATGTTTTCTCAGAATCACTAAAAATAAAAGACCTCGATATTTCTGATAAAATCGAAAAGATTATAGAGCCGAATCTTCATTACAAAGATGGATTCTCTGAATTTTATAGAAAATTTATTGAAAGAATGAAAAACTCCAGCAAAGGTATTGCTCTGTTTTATGGACCTCCGGGAACCGGTAAAACGTATTTGATACGGAATATAATCGCAGACTTAAATAAAGATAAATATTTCCTTTATATACCATCGAATATAATTAACGAAATTTTAGACCCGAAATTTATTGCTTTTCTTACTGATTATATACTGGATAACAGGGATAAAAAGATAGTATTAATAATTGAAGACGCAGAAATTCTACTTCAGGACAGAGAGATTAATTATAATTACGGGATTTCAAATTTATTGAATTTAACAGACGGAATTTTAAATGATATTCTTGGTTTCCAGGTGATTGCTACATTCAATACGGATATTGAAAAACTTGATAAAGCACTGCTTAGAAACGGGAGATTAATAGCAAGAAAAGAATTCAAAAAGTTAACTATTGACGAGGTTCTTGCATTGAAAAAATATCTTGGTACTAATGGTGAAGTTACAAAAGAAATGACATTAGCCGAGATTTACGCTCAAAAAAATGAAGAAGAAATTTTGCAGCACACTACAGAACCTGAGATAGAAAAAGGAAAGATGGGATTTTTATAAGAGAAAAAGTTATATTTGAGAAAATGATTTGCCTCTGATTTTCAACACATATTAAAAATTGCATAAAAGATATATATTTGAAATAGACAATGGAAAATATTTCATGTTAAAAAATATTTATTGATGAATTTAATGCGATACGTTATGTCAGTTCATGCTAAGGATAATTTTTTGGGACCATATTGGGGAAGTAGTTATTCCTTTTCTCAAGGACGTGATCCTCTAGGTATACAGAGATCCTCAATTGCAGCATACGGAGTACTAGTTCCCGGATTGACGAATCTTACTAAAAGAATTCGTTATTATGGTTTTTACTGCTGGTTAATTGAATTCTATTTAGAAAAAATAATGGCAAATGAAAAAGATAAAATTAAAGGGTTCAAAAGATTCGTAAGAAGAAGTGAGTTTTTTATTGCAATCATTATGCAAGCTTTTGATAAAGAAATTCTAGGCATTCCCGGAAGCCTAAAAGCTACTCAATATCTAAAAGAATTCGAATCAAATAAAAATCAAAACTATGATATTAAAACTTATGGTGATGATACAAAAAATGGTTATTGGAGATATTCTTCAGGTGCATTCGGTCAATATTTTGTTGGATCTTTGAAAGATTTGGGATTAATTGATGATGTTGATAAATATATCGGCATTTATTATGCAACCAAAAAAGGTAAGTTATTAGGAGATGCTTTCTATAAAAATGCTTGCAAAAAATTGGAACCTAAGTTCATAGACAAAGTCTTCAGGAATATCAATGATATTGGTGTTATAAAAAGCCAAGATGCGAAGAAAATCTTTGGTGGTTTTAATATGAGCATAATACCTGAAAACACAAAAGAACATAAATTATATTCAGATATTTTATTAGGTGATGATACTGTTTTGAAAAAGAAAAATGAATATAAAAATTTCAGGAAAGACTCGATTGACTTTATTAAAAATATTAATAAAGAAGCTATATCAAACTCAGAATTTTTTAGAAATTATCATGCTAATACTTTCGAAGTTAGTAACGATTCTTCCAATTCTTCAGTAGGATGGAGATATTTTCAGATAAATGAATACACTAATTATGCTCATGTAACTTTACTGTGGGGGTTATTGAATTGGCTGTATAATTTTAATGAAAAATTTATTCATATTGATGATTTGATAAATCAAATAAGTAATGAATTAGTAAAAGATATTTCGAAAATAATAAAGATGAATAAAACTCAACTGTTTTTAAATAACATTCTTAATTCAGATAATATTGATATAGATATTAACAAAACTTTTGATGAAATAGTAACTATTAAAAGGAATAATAAAAGCAAATATATTCATGCAATGTCATTAGCTGTTGTATGTATATTGGCAGTATTCAAGAAATATAGAGATAACTTCAAAGATATTAAATTAATTTGTGACCAATATGAAATGAGAAGATTTGGAGATGTGTTTGACAATTTTGAGTTGTTACTAAAACAAACTGATTATCAATTAAATGATCTTATCAAATCAATTCAATTGGAAAATGTTATTAATAAGCATATTTACACTGCT
>JBEKWK010000468.1:0-3173 GCA_049513175.1 FCB group bacterium | reverse complement strand
GGAAAACTTATCGGAATTGTCGAGCCCATATTTAAGTGCACATCTGGCACCGAGTGAAAATCCCTGTAAAATTATTTTTGTTGGGTCAATAAAGAAATTAGATATTGCATAATTATAAGCTATAGTTATAAACTGCTCGTCACCTGATGGAGTATAAAAATCCCTTGCCCGGTCATCACCTCCGTCCGGACAAACCAGGATTGTATTATTTAATATATTAAGTCCATTTATAAAGGATACCAATGCATCCCTGTAACTTATACTATTGTCACCGTCTCCATGCAGGCAAATCATCAGATTAAATCTTTGCGTTGAATCATAATTATCGGGGACATACACTGAAATTTTCCTGTTTGCTCCCTGGAATAAAACGGTTACATTGTAACTGCCGGTTTGTACGCTAAAGGAAGATTGAATCGCAGATAACAAAAAGATAAAAGATATAACTAAAAACAAATAATACTTTTTCATAACTACCTCGTTCGGATTTATAATAAAAGATTAAATATTCAAGTTTCGAATTATTAATTTACAAAATAAGCAGGATATATTAAAATGCAGTTAGCAATATGGAAATATACTGATAATAAAATTAGTTTTGGTAATGAAGTTTGTATGGAGCTATAGGAAGTAATTTTTCAGTGTCAAAAAAAAATAAAATTGATAAAATTAATTATAAAATTATTAAATTTAAAAGTAATTTACTTTTTCTATTTAAACAAAAAACTAATTAATTAATTTTTTGGCAGAAATATGAAATCACTTAAATTTCTCTTCCTATTATGTTTGCTTATCTCTTATGAGGCATTATCCCAGCAAAGAAGCTTTATGTCCTATTATCAGTTGAATGATTTTCTTCAGGCATCGCCCGGAGCATTTAAGTATGGGCTTTATGGCTTTGAAAATCCGGCAATGACAACTTATCTGAATGATGCCGATATAATGTTCACTGTATCGGGACAGGATAATAATAATTATAATTTTAAGAGATGGGGTTTGTTCACCGGTAGTCCCCATTCAGGATTTGGATTGATACGTTTGCAGGACAGCGGACATTCCATAATTGATTACAGGTACTCATTAGCATTTGGAGGAAGAGATTTTTCAATTGGTTTCGGTTATGGCTTTACAGGCGGAGATAAAGGACATTTTAACAGGAGTAATGTCTTCCTTGCCGGATTGTTATACAGACCTTTACCCTATTTATCTATTGGTCTGAGTGGAACTGCAGCTATCGAATCGAGTGATTTTGAATCGGTGCTTGATATTGCTGTCCGTCCTATTAAAAATTATCCTCTTACTTTTTATGGCGATTATGCAAAATTCGGGGACCAGCCACTCGATGCCGGAGGCTGGAGTGCCGGGGTATCATGGGAATTTGTGGACGGATTCAGGTTAAATACAAGATATTTTAAAAATAAATCATTTAATCTAGGAGTTGATTTAAGCCTTGGAAATTTTGGGATTTCTTCCATTTCCAATTTCAACGATAATTCAAAATATACCTATAATTCTTACTCTATCCGAATGGGTGCAAAAGACAGGACAGTACTCAAAGAATTATTCCCTGCAACTAAATATGCGAAGCTGGATTTAAGCGGGCAAATCAAATATCAAAAGTTCGTAATATTTGATAATTCAAAAACTCTGCTCGATATTATTAAACAGATAGATGTTGCAAAAAAAGATAATTCGGTAAAAGGAATTCTCGTTAATATTTCGCAGATAAATACTGATAATGAAATTCTATGGGAAATCAGGGAAAAGCTAAAAGATTTCAGGAGTACCGGTAAGAAAGTAATTATTTTTATGGAAAGATGCGGTATAAAAGAGTATCATCTTTCTTCAGTTGCCGATAAAATAATAATTGACCCACAGGGTGCGATAAGGCTTGAAGGATATCTATTAGGAAGAAGTTTTTATAAATCATTATTGGCTAAAATCGGTGTAGGCTTTGAAGAAATCAGGTTGTTTAAATATAAATCTGCCGTTGAAAATTTTGCACGTGATAAAATGTCCGAAGCCGATAGGGAACAAAGGCAGGCATTAGTTGATGCCTGGTACGAAACAGCTAAAACTGAAATATGCAATTCGAGAGGCTTTTCTCCATCGGTTTTTGATTCTTTGGTTAATGGTGAGATAGCTTATTTCCCCTCGGATGCAATACAAAAAAAATTGGTTGATACAACCGGTCGCTGGGTAAATGCTGAAGATATAGCCAAAAAGTTCGATAAAATAGACGGTTTTGTTGAGAGTTCTTATCTAAAGAAAGAAAATGAGCCTTTTGACGATAAATGGGGCGAAGCACAAAAGTTTATTGCCGTAATTTATGCTGTCGGTGAATGTGATATGGAGCAGGGAATACACGCAAGAAAATTAGTTGAAGACGTAAAGAAAGCTGCGGAAAATAATAATATTAAAGCGATTGTTTTAAGAGTGGATTCTCCGGGCGGCGATGCGATGGCTTCGGATTATATCGCAGATGTAGTCAGGGCTTATAAGGATAAAAAGCCGATTATAGTATCGCAGGGATTTGTAGCCGCTTCGGGTGGATATTGGCTTTCGATGGATGCTAAGAAGATTGTTGCTGCACCTATGACAATTACCGGTTCCATAGGAGTAATTTCAGGCTGGTTTTATGATAAAGGGATGAAGGATTCTCTTGGAATTTCTACGGATTTTGTAAAAGTAGGAAAATATGCCGACTTGGGATATCCGTTCCAATTACCATTAATCGGCATAGGTCTTCCTGTAAGAGACCTGAATGATGATGAAAGAGGGAAAATGGAAAATTCGATAAAAACCTTGTATAAAGATTTCGTCGGTAAAGTTGCAGCCGGAAGGAATATGAAACCGGAAGATGTTGACAAAATAGCCCAGGGGCGTGTCTGGTCGGGTGTTGATGCTAAGAAAATCGGGCTTGTTGACGAGTTGGGCGGTCTTGAAAAAGCTATCCAAATGGCTAAGGAAGCCGCAGGCATCCCAAAAGATGGGGAAATTGATATAGTAGAATATCCAAAACGGGGCTTTCTCGATTTTTCTGCGTTGCTGTCGCAATTGTTTAGTTTTAATTTGCAGGCAATAGATAATACTATGGATAATTTAAAATTCCGGCTTGTAAATAACGGTGTTCCAATGCCGGTTTTACCAATGGATTACCAGGATTATGTACC